>NZ_JAFMNJ010000002.1:0-117059 GCF_017859255.1 Vulcanococcus sp. DEBay_Sum29NL08_54 | reverse complement strand
CCGCCGCCGCCGTAGCCGCCGCGACCGCCGCCACCGCCGCCGCCTTCACGGGGGGTTGCTTTGTTGACGCGGATCATGCGACCCATCCACTCGACGTTCTGAAGATCGTCGATGGCTTTCTGTTCGTCAGCATCGTTCGCCATTTCGACGAAAGCGAAGCCGCGCTTGCGGCCAGTCTCACGATCGAGAGGCAGGCTGCACTTGCTGACCTCGCCGTACTGGCTGAACAGGTCAAGCAAATCCTCTTGTTCAGCTTGGAACGAGAGGTTTCCAACGTAAATGGTCATTCCTTAGACGGAACCTGAAAACTGATTCGTTGATGCTGTGGGGTTCCGTGTGGAGCCTGGAAGCTTTGGGAATCAGGGTTAGCCTACAGCTCCGAGGTCCCAGTGATTTCTTTGGGTCTGGGCGGTAACGAGGCTTAAAGCAAGACCGAAGGGAATCAAAAGAAACGGGTTGATCCCCGATTAATGTCCCATTGTCAGCAAATGAACACCCGCTATCGGGAGCGCCTGATGACGGCACCTGTGCCCTGGAGTTTGGCTTGGAGCAAGACCGGGGAGCTCGCCCCCCAGGATCGCTTTGATCTGTTTCAGACCCTTGTGGCGATCGAAACCGAAGAGGTGCAGCCGTCTTTGGTCGTTGCCGTGGAGAGCATGGGCTTGGCTGAGCTGACCGCGCTCTCCACTGAATCGGTGACGGGCCTCTGTGCCTGAGGCCCGCCTGCGGGCTTGAACTAGCCCTGAACGCGAGAGATCTGAAGTTCGCGATTCAACACCTTGAGACGCTTCAAGTTGTGGAAGACGTCCTCGGGCATGCCCTTGGGCAGGTCCACCAGGCTGTGGCTGTCAAAGATTTGAATCCGGCCAATGCTGCGGCCGTTTAGGCCGGACTCGTTGGCAATGGCGCCGACGATGTTTCCGGGCTTGATCCGGTCGCGCCAGCCCACCTCAACCCGGAAGCGATCCATGTGATCTTCCGGAGGACCCGATTGCTCGCGGGGGCCGCGGCGGGCTCCGGGGGCGTTGCGGGGACCGCGGTCACGATCGCCGAAGCGGTCGTTGCGGCGTCCATCACGGGACTGGGGCTGCTGGCGGATCCAGTTCTCATCGTCATGGACCAGCAGGGGCTGATCGCCGACGGCCATCTGCAGGGCTGCCAAGGCCAGTTGCTCTGGGGCGACCTCGCTTTCCTGGCCGACCCGCTTGATGATTTCTGAGAGCAGGGCCTGCTGTTCGCTGAGGTTGCTGGTCTCTTCGCTGTTGAGCCCCTTCACGGTTTCGCTCAGGCGCTCGCGCAGGCGATCCAGGCGGCTCTGGTTGATGCTCGCGTTGGTGGGGATTTCCATCGGTTCGATGGGGCGACCCACGGCGCGCTCAAGCCCGGTGATGAAGCGGCGCTCGCGCGGCGTCACGAACAGGATCGCGTTGCCGGTGCGGCCAGCACGGCCGGTGCGGCCGATGCGGTGGACGTAGGCCTCGGAGTCGAAGGGGATGTCGTAGTTAATGACCAGGCTGATCCGGTCCACATCCAGGCCGCGGGCCGCCACATCGGTGGCCACCAGCACATCCACGGTGCCGTTCTTCAGGCGCTCAATCGTGCGCTCCCGTTGGCTCTGGGCCACATCACCGTTGAGGACCGCGACGCCATAGCCCTTGGCTTCCAAGGCTTCGGCCACGGTGACCGTGATCGCCTTGGTGCGGGCAAAGATGATGACGCCTTCTTTGGTCTCGGCCTCGAGCACCCGGCTCAGGGCCTCGAGCTTCATCGGACCGTTGACGGTGATGAAGCGCTGCTGAATGCGGCTGGAATCCGACCCTTTGGTCTTGATCGTGATCTCAGCGGGGCTGTTGAGGTACTGATGGGAGATCCGGCGGATCTCGCTGGGCATCGTGGCCGAGAAGAGGACGACCTGACGCTTCTCAGGCAGTTGGCTCAGGACCCACTCGACGTCGTCGATGAAGCCCATGCGCAGCATCTCGTCGGCCTCGTCCAGCACCAGGCTGCGCAGCCCGGAGACATCGAGGGTGCCCTGGCGCATGTGATCCATCACCCGGCCAGGGGTGCCGACCACGACCTGAACCCCGCGCTTGAGCTTGTGGATTTGATCGCGGAAGTCCGATCCGCCATAGACCGGCAGCACCCGCAGATGGGGCAGCTTGGTGGCGTAGCTCTTAAAGGAGTCAGCCACCTGGATGGCCAGCTCGCGGGTGGGGGTCAGCACCAGCACCTGGGGGGTGCGTTGGGTCTCATCCAGGGCCGCCAGCATCGGCAGGGCGAAGGCGGCGGTTTTGCCCGTACCGGTTTGGGCTTGGCCCACCAGGTCGCGGCCGAGCATCAGCTCGGGAATGGCGGCCGCTTGGATCGGGGAGGGTTCGCTGTAGCCGATCTCCTCGAGGGCCTCGAGGATTTCGGGAGAGAAGCCAAACGCTGCAAATCCAGTCTTCTGACTGGGTTCTGCCGTGGTGATTTCGATGCTTTCGCTCGGGGCGCTGTCCTGGCTGCTAGCCAAATCGAGCGCGCTGAGATCCACAGAGCTGGTAGCGCTCTCGAGAGAGGTATTGGTCAAAGTTGGTCTGGGCCTGAATCCTTCGTCGACAGGCCGGCAGACACCCGTTGAAGAAACTGCCTTGCCCTTCACAAAGGGTGAAGAATCAACCTAACACTTGACCCTTTGGTAGTCGTCAGCGAGGCGCTCAATGTCCTCTTCGCTGAGGTGTTCGCCCCGCTGGACTTCAACGATCAGCAGGTTCTCATCCGTTGCGGCAGCCCGGTGCACCGCACCGCAGGGCACCAGCAGGGTGGTGCCGGCCTCCGCCTCAATTGAGGTTCCATCGCATTCCAGCTGACCGGAACCACTGACCACGATCCAGTGCTCCAGCCGGTGTTGGTGGCGCTGCAGGCTGAGGCGGTGGCCGGCCTGGATGCAGAGCCGTTTCACCAGGTATCCCTCACCGGAACCGATGGTTTCGAACCAGCCCCAAGGCCGCTGAACGATGCCTGGCTCCGCCATGGGCGCAGGCTAGGTCGGTTTCTTGGCTGCGCCCACCGGTGTGATCAAGGTGGCCTGCCGTTGCGCGCGGGTCAGGCCGGTGTAGATCAGGCGCGGATCCAGAGCCCGGTTCGCCGGCAGCAGGAACAGCACGGTTCTGTATTGGCTGCCCTGGGACTTATGCACCGTCAGCGCAAAGGCCGGCTCCGCTCCACTGAGCTGCGCCGGGTGCAGGAGCCGCTGGCCCGGCATCAAGACCCGGCGCTCCGAGTGGTGTTGAACGACGACACCGATGTCGCCATTGGCAAGGCCTTGGTCGGCGCGGTTGAGGCGATTGAGGACTGGGGTGCCAGGGGGCCAGTGCAGGGGACCGCTTTTGGCGAGGTCGCCCAGCAGGGCGCGGTGCACCGCCTCCACCCCCCAGGGCCCGAGGCGGAGGGGACTGAGCACCACCAGTTCCTCCAGTTGGGCCAGCAGGGCGTCGCTTTGTTCGCTGCTGGGTCTTCCCCCTTGCCACTCCAGGGCTTGGCAGCGTTGACGCAGGGCCGCGGCGTGCTGTTGCAGCGCCTCCAGCAGGGGTGTTGGCAGGCTGCGGCTGGAGGCCTCGAGCCAGCTCACGTTGTCGCTGGGGGTCAGGGCCTGGAGGCTGGGTTGCAGGGCGGCGAGCAGGTCTCCTTGAAGTGCGTTCGGCTGTTGCCGGAGTTGCTCGGCCAGCTCGGCGATCGCGCCGTCGTTGCGGTAGGTGGTGCGCAATTCGACGGCGGCTTCCCCCAGCAGGCTGAGTCGCTCCGGCCGGCAGAGCTCTTCGAGCACGGCTCCAGTTCCAACGGGCGGCAGTTGGTTGGCGTCGCCGACGAGCAGCAGTCGCGCCTCCGCCGGTAAGGCCTCCAGCAGAGCCGCCATCAGCGGCAAATCCACCATCGACAGTTCATCGACCACCAGCAGATCCAGCTCCAGGGGATGGCGGCGATTGCGGCCAAAGCGCAGCTCCCCCTGGGCCTCCAGCAGCCGGTGCAGGGTGCTGCTGGGGAGGCTCTGAAGCGTTGGATCGAGACCCTGGCTGCCGTGACTGACGGAGCTCGCCAGGCGGGCTGCGGCTTTCCCCGTTGGTGCCGCCAGGTGAATCCGCAGCGATGGTGTCTGGTGCAGGCAGGCGGCCAACATCTGCACGACAGTCGAGGTCTTGCCGGTGCCCGGGCCGCCGGTGAGCAGCACCAGGTCCTGGCCCAGGGCCGCTGAGACGGCTTGGCATTGGCGGGGGTCCAGGCCCGCTTGCGCCGCCGCGGCCAGGGCCGCTTTCCGCTCGCTTTCCTGCAGGGGGCGCCGGCGTTGGGCGCGCTGCTCCAGGGCGCTAAGGCACTGCTGGAGTTGCTCATGCCAGCGTCTCCAGCGCAGCACCAGTCCGTCTTGAACGATCGGTGCTTCCGGGCCCGCGAGCCAGCCGGCCTCCTCCAGGGCCGAGACCGCAGCAGCGGGCCAGTCCTCAGGGGGGACTCCATCGGGCTGCGGGCCCCGTAGATCAAGCCCCAGCTCGCCTTGTTCGAGCGCCTCGATTAAGGCCTGCACCATGGGCTGCAGCAGGGCACTGCCGCGCTGGGGCGGCAGCAGCCGCTGGAGGCTGTCGAGCACTGCGGCGCTCAGGGTGCTCATGGTTGGCCCTCCCGCAGCAGGGCATCAAGGGCGAGGACCCGATCGAGGCTGGGTTGATCCACCAGCACCCCTGGCGTCGGGGCCGTGGGATCGGGGGTGGGGCCGGGCACCCCCCGCAGGAAGACGTAGGCGTAGCCCCCCAGGTGTTGGGCGGGGTCGTAGTTCGGTAGCCGCCAGAGCAGGTAGCGGTGCAGGGCCACCAGGTACAGGTGGGCCTGCAGCGGGTAGTGGCTGCTCGCCATCAGGGTCTCCATCGCCGGCTCTAAGTAGTCGTTGGGGCCGCAATGGGTGACGCTGCCGAGACGATCGCGCTGACCGAGCCAATTGCTCTTCCAGTCCGTCACCCACCAGCGGCCCTCCCAGCAGAAGAGCAGGTCGATCGAGCCGGTCAGGAAGCCCCGGCTGGCCACCTCCAGGCTCTGCAGCGTTTTGGCATAGCTCCCTCCAAAGCGGCCGCCGGGGTGACTGGCGAAGGCCTGGGCCAGGCCGCTGCTGCGCACCAGACGGACCTCCCCTTCTCCGGTCGCCAAGGGGAGATCGAAGTTCATCTCATTGAGCCAAGAACCGGCCTTCAGGTCCCCCAGCCGGCAGGCGCCCAGGGGGCCACCCAGGGGAGTGAGCATCAGTTGCTGCAGCCCTTCGAAGAGGCCTTCGCACGACGGGCCCCCCAGGCCGGCCCGCTGCAGTTCCTGCTCGATCACCGCATCGGCTTCCTGCCGTTCCCCGCGGGCCACGGCGCCGTAGTCGAGGCGCTCGAGGATGCGGTGCAGGGCATCGCCAGGACCCGAACCCCGGGGGAAATGGGCGAGGGGGCCCAGCTCGGGCCAGGACGTCGTCGGCTGGGCTGCGTTGCCCTCCTCCAGCAGGGCTTGCGCAAAGCCATCGCCCAAGGCATCGGTGTCACGGCCCTCCTCCTGCTGCTCCGGCGGCAGGCTCACCTGGGAGTGGGCCCAGGCGGAGTAGCTGGCCCTGCCCCAACTGCTGTCGAGGGAGCGCTTGGGACGGGGGCCCAGGCTCAGCACTCCCTCGGCGGGCTCCGGCCGCCAGGGCTGGTGGATCTCTGCAGACGCCTGGATCCGCTCCAGCGGTAGCTCCGTCTCGCGCTCGTCTAACCAGCTGCCCAGGGGGTTGCCGGGGTCGGCCTGATCCGCTCCGGGCCAGCCCAGCACCAGCAGGTGTTGGGCGCGGGTGCAGGCGACGTAGGCCAGCCGTTCCGCCTCAGCGATTTGCGCCTGCTGGTCCTGTTGGGCGGCGAGCCGGCCCACGCCCCAGTGGGGATTGAGGTGCAGGTCCAGTTGGGGTTGCCCGCCGGAGCTCCAGCGCCGGCCCAGGCGCTTGCTGGCTTTGCTGCTGCCCTTCCAGAGGTAGGGGCAGATCACCAGGGGGTACTCCAATCCCTTGCTGCGGTGCACGGTCACCACGGCGATGGCGGCTTCGGCGGCATCGCTGCGGCAGAGATGGGCCTCGGGGGTGTCCCGGTTTTCCTCGAGGCGCAGCCGCCTGAGCCAGTCCGCGGCCGCCTGGGCCCCCAGGCCCTGGCGGTGCATCTGCTCCTGCACCAGCTCGGCGGCCTGCTGCACATCCGCCAGGGCCCGGCCCCGCAGGGAGAGCCGTGCCAGGCCCTCGGTCCCCTGCAGGTGAGCCAAGGCCGCGGTTAAGCCGAGTTTGGGTAGACGTTCCGCCAGGGTGCTCAATTCGGCCGCGAGCTGGTCCCACTGGGCCGAGCTGCTGGCCTCGATCTCGGCGGCGGACCAGCCCAGCAGGGCCGAGGCCGCCAGTAATTTCAAGCGCCCCAGTTGGCCGGGTTGGGCCAGGGCATCCAGGAAACGCTGCAGGGCACTGGCCCCGAGGCTTTCAAAGACATCGCCGCGGCTGACCAGACGGCTTGGGATCTGCCGGCGCTCCAGGGCGGCCCGCAGGGCCTCAGCCTGCTCGTGGCGGCTGACCAGCAGACAGAGGTCGCCCGGGTCGATCGGCCGGCCGTTGAGCAGGAGCCCTTGGCTCAGCAGGTCCTGGCAGAGGCCGGCCACCTGGGCCTCGAGCCCCTGGCTTGGATCCAGCTCCAGCAGCTGCAGCGGTGATGGGTTGCCGGGGCAGTCCAGCTGTCCCTTGTTGGCCTTGGCCAGCACCTGGGGTACTTCCAGTTCGCTCTGGATCAACCCGGGTTGCATCAGGGCGTTCAGGCCCGCCACCAGTGCTGCGCTCGAGCGGCGGTTCTCGAACAGGCCAAAGCGGCCATCGGCCTCGGCGGCCGCCTGGCGGTAGGTCTGCAGCTCCCCGCCGCGGAAGCGGTAGATCGCCTGCTTGGGATCGCCCACCATCACCAGCAGGTGCCGGCTGGGCTCCTGGGCAAAGGCCCGCTTGAGGATCCGCCACTGGATCGGGTCGGTGTCTTGAAACTCATCGATCAGGGCGGCCCGGTAGCGGCGGGAGACGGCCTGCAGCAGGGGCGAGGGCTCGCGGGGCTCCGGGCCCGGATCGAGTTGCTCGAGCAGTTGACCGAAGCTGATCTCACCGCTGCGCTCCCGGCGGCGTTGCAGCTCGGCGCGCCCCCAGTGGCAGAAGTGCAGCAGGGCCAGCTCGGCGGGCCCCTCCACCACCGCGGCGATGGCCTGGAGCAGGGGGGCCTGGGGCAAGGAGACCTGATCGCCGTGGGCCGGGGCCGCCGCCTTGGTGAAGGGGCCGGGGTGGAAGTACTTCTTGAGCTCCTCCTGCTGAAGCAGGGCGTCGTAGCCGGCGGGTGCCTCCAGTTGGGAGAGCCAGGTCTGAACGCGGTTCAGGCGGTCGGGTTTGGCCTTGAGCCGGTAGGGGGCGTACTTGACCCCCAGGCTCTTGAGTTCCACGGCGGCCGCGGCGAACTCCTCCTCGAGGTCCTCGCTGCGGGCCTCCCACTCCGCCTGGAACTGCTGCCAAACGCGGCTCCAATGGGGAGCGAGTTGCTCCGCCAGGGTCAGGTCCGTGCTCCAGCCCTCGGGCAGGGGGGCGAGCTGGAGGGCCGGGTCGCCATCGAGGCTGCCCAGCAGGTTCACCAGCTGCTCAGGGTTGACCTGTTGGCTCTGCAGGCCCGCCAGCAGATGGGGCGGCAGGGGAAGCACCTGCTGCTGCCAGTAGTCATGGACCAGCTCTTGTCTCCGCTCGCGCCCCTGGCTCTCCAGGGCAACATCCGGGCCGAGGCCGGCCTCGAGGGCGTGGCGCTGCAGGGTGCGGCGGCAGAAGCCGTGGATGGTGGTGATGTCGGCGCGATCCAGCCGCTCCAGGGCCAAGAGCAAGCGGCCCTTGATCACCATGACCTGATCGGCCTGTAGGGCTGAGCGCCACTGCTGCAGCGGTTCGTCGGCCTCGGGGTTGGCGTGATCGAGCAGGACCAGGGCCTCCTGCAGGCGGCGGGCAATGCGGTCCCGCAGTTCGGCGGCGGCGGCATCGGTGAAGGTCACCACCAGCAACTCCTCCACTTCGAGGGGGCGCCGTCCCTCGCTGAGCAGCCGCAGTACCAGGTGAGCCAGGGCAAAGGTTTTGCCGGTGCCGGCGCTGGCCTCCAGCAGCCGGATCCCCGGCGCCAGGCTGAAGCCGTTGGCGTCAAAGGCGGCCAGGGTCATGGCTTGACCTCCTGGCGGCGCTCCAGCAGCGGCCCATGCAGCGTCAGGGCCAGGGTCTGCAGCTCCGCTGTGAGCAGGTCCCCCAGGGGCAGGTCCGAGCCAAAGCAGACCCGCTGCACCGGATCGTCCCGCTCGGCCCGCAGTTGATAGCCCCCTTCCCAGATCTCCTTGGCTTTGGCCCAACCGCGCCCCTGGCCGGGTTTGCTGCTCTCGGCGCTGGCGTAGGCCCAGCCGGTTTCCGGCGGCAGCGCCCAGCAGTTCTGACGGTGCGCCTCGCGCCAGCTCTGCAGTTGCTCCAGCAGGGCGCTGGCCTGCTCGGGGGCGGGGGCCTCAACGCGCTCCAGGACACGGAAACGATGGCGGTCGCGGCCCACCAGGGACCCTCCCCGCAGGTTCAGGCCGGCGGCCGCCGCCAGCAGGCACTCCAGCCAGAGCTGCAGGCGTTGGGGGGTGCGGGGTTTGGCGGTGTGAACCAGCACCAGCTGGCCGCCGCGGCTGCTCAACTCCGCGGCATAGCCCTGCCACTGCGCAGGCTGCTGCTCCGGTTCCCCCAGCAGATCCAGACAGCTGCGCAGGCTCTGCCAGCGCTGCTCCAACTGCTCCACCTCCAGGGCTCCGGCGGCCAGGGGGGGCAGCAGGCCCCGGCCCCGTTCCCGTTCGCGCCAATCGGGGCTCGCAGCCCCGGGCTCCTCGTCCCATTCGCGGCGCAGCAGGCTGGCGCGCTCCCGCTCCCCCAGTTGCAGGGCTTCGAGATCGAGCACCGGCTGATCGAATTCCTTCGGGCGAATGCCCAGTTGCTCCAGCCAGAGGCCCTGGGGGGCCTGGATCCAGCGCTGTAGATCGCTCCAGGCCTCGGCCGGAGTGGTCTGGGGAAGCGGCGGCGCCGGCGGCGGGGTGCTGAAGGCCAGCCCCTGCTGGCAGTGGAGCTCGCCCTGCTCGAGCTGTTGGCGCACCTGCAGGAGGCGTTGGTCGCAACTCGCCGCCGGCCAGGGAGCCATGGCGAGGAAGTTGCTGCGTTCCAGGGCATTGGCGGCGTGCTCCCGCAGGGGAACGGCGCTGCTGCCGAGCTGTTGGCCCAGCAACTCCAACCACTGCCGCACCGGTGTGGAGGCTTCCAGGGTTTCTCCGGTGCGCTCATCGCGGCAGCTCCAACTGAGCAGCAGGTGCTGGCGCGCTGAGAGCAGGGCCTCCAGCAGGACGTAGCGGTCCTGGTCGCCGCTGTTGGGATCGCCCAGCTCGCGGCGGTGCTCCATCAGATGGAAGCCGGGCCGTTGGCGCTGGCGGGGGAAGGCCCCGGCATCCAGCCCCATCAGCACCACCACCCGGTGCGGAATCGCGCGCATCGGCTCCAGGGCGCTGATGGTCAGGGCCCCAGAGCGGTGCCCAAAGCGGCCGCTGCCCTCGCTCAGGCGCTCCGCCAGGACATCGGCCACCACCGGAGCGGCGAGCTCCAGGGGGCTCTCGCCGGCCACCGCCTGCCAGTCCGCCAGGGCCGCATGGATCGTCTGCAGCTCCCAAGCCCAGCTCCCCCCATCGCCAAAGAGCAGGGGCAGCTGCTCCCGCAGGCCCTCCACCCACTCCGGCACCCGCCGCGCCTGGGCGAACCAGCGCAGGCTGCTGAGCAGTTGCCGCAACAGGCCAATCCAGCGGCCCTGCTGCTCGAGGCTGCCGCCCAGGGCCATCGGCGCGGTGTCCCCGAGGGCCAGGCCCGGGAGATCCGGGAGCACCAGGCCCAGCACGAGCCGATCGATCGCCCAACCCAGGCTGTGGCTGGGGTCCCCGCCCCGGTCTCGTCCATCCAGTCCCCAGCGGAACCCCGCCCGCTGCAGCAGGGCCGTGAGCTCGCCGGCGTCGCCGGCTTCGAGCTGTTGGGCCGCCAGCAGGGGCCCGCAGCAGAGCACGTTCTCCAGGGCACTGGCCGTCAGGCGTTCGCCGCCGAGTTGCAGCAGGGTGAGCAGTCCTTGGGCAATCCCCGCCTCGCTCTGTTGGCTGCGGTCCGTCAGACGCCAAGGCAGGCGCACCCCGGTGGCCTCGGCATCACCGAAGACCGCCGGTACCAGCGGGGCGAAGGCCTCCACCTGGGGCGTCATCACCAGGATGTCCCGCGGCTCGAGGCTGGGGTCCGCGGCCAGCAGCTGCAGGATCTGATCGCGCACCACCTGGAGTTGGCGCAGCCGGCCCGGGCAGGCGTGGAATTCCAGGGAGCGATCCTGCGGGTCCCGATGCAGGGGTTGATCGGCCTCCGGTTCGCCGCAGACCAGCTGCTCCTGCAGTTGCTCCAGAAGGGACGGTTCCCGCTGCTCGTGTCGGGCGACGGTGGCGGGGGCAAAGAACAGATCCCCCTCCTGCCATTGGCCCAGTTGGCTCTCGCCGGTTCCCTCGAGCAACTGCTGAAATTCCGCCCCAAGCCGGCCAAAGCGGGCCTCCAGGCTCGGCACGCTCAGCAACCAGTCCGCCGCCAGGGGATCACTGAGGGCCGCCGGGCCGCTGCGCTGCCAGAGATCGCGGCAGGGGGTGAGCATGTAGAGCTCCACCTGGCGCACCGCCGAGAGGGCCTGCAGCAGTTCCACCTGCACCGGGGCCAGGCTGCTTAAGCCGAAGAGCCGCAGCGGTTGCGCGCTGGTCAGCTCCGGTCTCCAGCCGGCCTCGAGCCGGCGAATCAGCTGCCGTGCCCGCACGCCAAAGGGCAGGCAGCCCAGGCGTTCGACCAAACGGCGCAGCAACTCCGGCTGCCACTGCAACCCCTCCGGCAGCGTCTGGGGTTGCTCGCTCAGCCAGGCCTCGAGCATCGCCGGGCGATAGAGGCCGTAGTCGTCGATGGCATCGGCAATCGCTCGGGCCAATTGCCAGAGGGCCTGATCGAGTCGGTCCAGTCCGGAGGAGCGAACGGCCAGCCATTGGCGCAGGGGCTGAGCCGTTGGGCTTTGCAATAGCTCCGGCAGCAACTCCAGCAACGGCCAGACCAGGTTCTGGGCGCGCCAGGGATCGGGGCCGCTCTGCGGTGGGGCGTCCTCCAGCCATTGGTTGACCAACTGCCGCAGCAGGCTGCTGGGGAAGGGGAAGCGCAGGTTCGCCGCGATGCCGGCGGGGTTGGCCAGGGCCAGTTGCTCCCCCAGCCAGCGGCTGGTGGGCCAGGTGTTCACCACCACCTGGGCCTCCTCGAGCAGCCCCGGCGGATGCAATTGCAGGTTGGTGGCCAGGACGCGAGCCAGCAGCTCAGCGCGATTGCTGCGGTAGACCGTGAGCAAGGCTCAGACGGGGCTCAGGCTGGGCGACTGCAGGCTATGGGCAAGACCCGGAACTGACACCACCTCGCGGCTCTCGGGGCAGTAGGCGCTGAGGTCGCCGCCGTAGCAGGCGCCGGTGTCGACCATGACGATGTTGGGCAGGCGGCGGACGTTCGGGCCGGGGGTGTGGCCGATCACCACATCGCCAAAGCGTCCGTCGTACTGCTCCCAAAACCCCATGCGCACCCGTAGGTCCGGTTGCCAGGTGCTGGGGTTGAAGCCGGCATGGGTGGCCACCCAACCTTCGCCCCAGTAGGCCAAGGGCAGCTGCTCCAGGCGTTTGAGCCAAAGGGCGCAACCGTCACTGCCGAGTTGACGGCGGGTCTCGGCGCCGGCCTGTTTGTTGGCCCCTTCATCGCTGCGCAGGGCCTCGATCAGATCCTGCTCGTGGTTGCCCCGCAGCCAGATGGCGCGGCCGCTCTCCACCAGGCCCCAGATGCGCTCCATCGTCGCGGGGGTGTCGGGGCCGCGGTTGATGGCGTCGCCGCAAAAAATCAGACGGTCACCCGTCGGGAGTTGCGCCAGCAGGCGCTCGAGGGATCCCGAGCAGCCATGCACATCACCGATGACCCAGTGGCGGGCTTTGCGACTGACGGTCGTCATATCTCCCACTTTGGCTGGAGCCTTGACGATCTGTCAGCCCCTTTTGCGCATCCCCTCGCAGAGGTTGAAAACGGGATAACGTCCCCTTAACCACGCCCCTCTGGATGGACAGCCAGACCCCGGAGAGCCCCAAGCCGGTTGATCCGCGCAGCCTCTCGGTGGGTCGGCGGGTGGAGATTCTGGTGAAAGCCCTCGATGGGGCGAAGCGCACCAATGAGGCCCTAGCCAAGTGCGCCAACGGCGACGAGATGGTGGAGGTGCTCCTCAACGCCTCCTCCAAGTTGGGTCTGGGGCTGACCCAGGCGGAACTCACCCGCACCCCGCCGATCCGCGACTGGATCTGGTGGAAGAACAAAGAAGCGGTGCTCACCATTGGTGATGCCAAGCCCCGCTACCAGCAGGACGGAGCGCAGGGCCGATCCGATGGGGATGAGCCCCGCAAGAAGTTCCTCGGTCTCTTCTGAGCTCAGGCGGCGCTGGCCAGGGCGTCGGGGATGGAGCTGGAGGGCGCCTCAAAGCTGCCCTTGGCCACGAACTCCAGACGCAGCTTCATGAAGTCGATGAACTTCGGATCGGTGGAGACCACCGCGGCGGCGGGCTGGGGGACCTGCTCGGCAATGGCCTTGAGCTCGGGGGCCTGGAGGAAGGCGGGGCGCTTCACCAGCCAGAAGTCGATGGCTTTGCCCTGCTCGCCGTAATTACGGACACGCTCGCGCAGCACCTCATCGAGGGGCTCCTCCACGGTGAGGAAGGCCTCACTGGCGGCCACGAAGTGGTACTGGGTCATGAACTGGTGCTGCCGAAGAGGGGTTCCCGGCGGGGATTCTGGACCAAAGCCTTCATCTGCCGCACGGCCTCCTCCAGGCCCACCGCGAGGGCCCGGGCGACGATGGTGTGACCGATGTTGAGCTCCTCCATCCCCTCGATGGCGGCGATCGGCTCCACGTTTTGGTAGGTCAGGCCATGGCCAGCGTTGACCCGCAGGCCCAGGCTGCGGGCAATGAAGGTGCCCTCGGTGATGCGCGCCAGTTCCTTGGCCTGCTGCTGCCAGTTCGCCTCGGCATAGGTGCCGGTGTGCAGTTCCACCCAGCGGGCGCCGCTGGCCTGGCAGGCCTCCAGCTGGGCGGCCTCGGCGTCGACAAACAGGCTGACCCCGATGCCGGCGTCCTGGAGACGGCCCGAGATTCCTTTGATCGTGCTGAGCTGCGAGGCCACATCCAGCCCCCCTTCTGTGGTGACCTCCTCGCGCTTCTCCGGCACGAGGGTGACCATGTCGGGCTTGATCCGCAGGGCGATGGCCTCCATCTCGGCGGTCGCGGCCATCTCCAGGTTCAGGCGGCTGCGCACCACCTGACGCAACAACTCCACATCGCGGTCCTGGATGTGGCGCCGGTCCTCCCGCAGGTGCACGGTGATGCCATCGGCGCCGCCGAGCTCAGCCAGCAGGGCGTAGCTCACCGGGTCGGGCTCAACCGTGCGGCGGGCCTGGCGCACATTGGCGATGTGATCGATGTTGACGCCAAGGCTCGCCATGGCAATCGCTGCTTCTAGGCGGATCCTATGGATGGCGCCGCCAGGCCCGCTCGATCAACTGCCTGCTTGAGGGGCTTTCGGCAGGGGATCGCCCTTAGGTTGCCGGGACTTCAGGTCAGGGTGTTCAGTCCGATGGCGGCGGCAGGCACGGCATCGGTGGCCCTGACGGAACGGGAAAAGAGTCTCTGCAACGGCATCAACCCCTGGCTGGCGCCGGTGGCGATGGTGCTCACCCAGGACGTTGCCCTGAAGGGATTTTTTGGTGGTGGCCTGAGGGTCCTTGGCCGCGAGAACTTGCCCCATGAGGGGCCGGTGCTGCTGGCGCCGACCCACCGCTCCCGCTGGGATGCGCTGATGCTCCCCTATGCGGCCGGGCGCCGGGTGAGCGGACGGGACTGCCGCTTCATGGTCACCAGCGATGAGATGACCGGTCTGCAGGGCTGGTTCCTGCATCGCCTGGGCTGCTTCCCGGTGAATCCGCGCAAGCCGGCCGCCGCCTCCCTGCGCTTTGCCGTCGATCTGCTGGAGAGCGGCAATCAATTGGTGATGTTCCCGGAGGGGAAGATCAACCAGGACGATCCAGCCATGCGGCTGATGCCTGGGCTGGCGCGGCTGACGGCCCTGGCGGAAGGCCAGGGGGTGGCGGTTCAGGTGGTGCCCGTCGGGATTGCCTACGGCCATGCCAAGCCCCGCTTTGGCGATCAGGCCGCCCTCTGCTTCGGTCAACCCCTGCGTCTGGCCGGCGGGGAACGGGAGCAGATCAAGGCCCTGACGCTGGATCTGACGGAGAAGCTTCAGGCTGCTGAGGCGCTGGCGCGCCAGGCGGTTGGGCGCCCCTTGCAACGCCCGTAGAGTTGCCCCAATTCGCAAGTGCTCCTGTGCGCCGGCAACTCGCCGCCTTCAGCCTCTCCGCCCTGGCGGCGGTTGTCCCTGGTCTGGTCTCGCAATCCGCCCTGGCTCAGGACGCCCAAAAGGTCCTGGCTTCCCCCAGCTCGGGTCTGAACCTCAGTGCCATTGAGGCCAAGGTGGCGGCCGGTGATGCCGCTGCGGCCGCCGGCAATCTGGAGCAGGCCAAAGCCGACTACGACTCGGCCCGTGAAGGCGCCCAGAACCTGACCCGCTTCTATCGCAGCCTCAGCGGTTCCTTCCGCGGCCTCGATGCCCGGATCCCCCGGGAGATGGATGCCAAAGGCCGGGAGGCCCTGGAGCTGCAGGCCAAGATCGACCTGCGGCTGGCGGCGCTGCTGCGCCGGATGAATCAGCCCGCCGCTGCCGTTCCCCTGTTGGTGGAAGTGGTTCAGATCACCACCCCGGCCAACCCCATGGGTCAGAAGGCTTATCAGAGCCTGCTGGAGCTGGGCTTCGTCACCACCCCCTTCGCCGGTGGTTCGGCCGCGGGCAACTGATTCCGCAGTCCGTCTTCTTACAGTCCCAAGCTCACTGATCTGAGGTCATGGTTCATCCCGACCAGGTGAAGGCCGCCATTGGCGTCGCCCTTCCCGATGCCTGCGTTGAGGTGGAAGATCTCACCGGCGGCGGAGACCACCTGCAGGTGAAGGTGGTCTCCTCGGCGTTTGAGGGACTCAGCCGGATCAAGCAGCACCAGCTGGTCTACGGCGCCCTGCGCTCGGAGCTGGCCAGCGAGGCGATCCACGCCCTCGCCCTGCAGACCTCAACCCCCTCCTGATTTCACGATTCGTCCCATGGATTCCGCCCTCAAGCAGCGCCTCGATCAGTTGGTGGGCAGCAGCCCGATCTTCGTCTTCATGAAGGGCAGCAAGTTGATGCCCCAGTGCGGCTTCAGCAACAACGTGGTGCAGATCCTCAACGCCATGGCCGTTCCCTTCGAGACCTTTGACGTGCTCTCCGACATGGAGATCCGTCAGGGCATCAAGGAGTACTCCGAGTGGCCCACGATCCCCCAGGTCTATGTCAACGGGGAGTTCATCGGCGGCTCCGACATCCTGATCGAGATGTACAACTCCGGGGAACTCAAGGAAAAGCTCGCGATTGCCCTCGCCAGCTGAGCTCTCCAAGGGGCCTGAGGGCCCCTTTTTTTGTGCCTAGTTGCGGCCGGTCTCGTAGAGGGTGCTCATGTCGCCGTTGGGGCCGATGAAGCTGGAGGGATCCATGATCCAGCGGTCCACAACCTCCTCGAGGCGGCGCTGGGCCAGGGGGTCCAGCAGGGCCGAGCGCCGCAGGGCGTGCAGGTAGCCATCGGCGTACAGCCGCAGTTCCGAGGGCCCGTGGTAGCGATCCGCCAGGGACTGGCAGGCATCGCAGAGGGACTGGAAATGGCGAATGGCTTCGGGGTGCTGCAGTCCGTTCATGGTTCGGGAAGAGGGCCTCGACCCGGTGGCCAGATATCAAGCAGTGCTTGATACCGATGTGCCTCTGAAATTACCGATAGCGTAGAGAGAATCAAGGAGAAGGGCGTGTCCTCCACACCTCCAAGTCCTGAATCGAATCTGAAACGGGTTCTGGTGGTGGATCCTCACCCCACCCTGCGCACCGTTCTGGCCCAGCGTCTGCGGCAGGACGGTCACCTCACCGCCGCTGTCTCCACCGCCTCAGAGGCCATTGCCCTCTGTGAGGACCTCACCCCCGACCTGCTTGTTGCCGCCGAACTGCTGGAGGAAACCTCAGCCCTGAAGCTGGCCGGTCAGCTGCGCTGTCCGGTGATGGTGCTCACGGCCCGCTCCGGCTCAGAACCGGTGGTCTCCCTGCTCGATGCCGGCGCCGATGACGTCCTGCGCAAGCCCTTTGGCCTGGAGGAACTGGCCGCCCGCTGCCGGTTGCTGCTGCGCCGCAGTGGCACGGGTCTGCAGGAGCGGGTCTGCGTCGGTCCGCTCGAGGTGCATGTCCTGCTGCGCCAGGTGACCCTGCGGGATCAGCCCGTTGAGCTCAGCCCCCGGGAATTCGCCCTGCTCTGCGCCCTGCTGATGCCCCCCGGCATCATCCGCAGCCGCAGCGAACTGCTGCGCATGGCCTGGCCCCCCTTCAGTGGTGGCCCCCGTTCGGTCGACACCCAGGTGCTCACCCTGCGGCGCAAGTTGGAGCAGGCCGGCCTGGGCGAGGGCGGCGGCATCGAGACCGTGCGCCAGCAGGGCTACCGCTTCAGCCTGGACACCATTCCCTCCGATGGCCTCAGCTCAGCGCCGCTGACGGGAGCACCCATCGCCCGCTGAGCAGGGCCCAGCCCACCATCGCCTCAAACACCAGCATCGCCAGGCAGAGCCCCGCCAGGAGCTGATAGGTCCAAGGGGGGCTGATCCGGCCGATGGAGCTGGTGTCCAGGCCCGTCCGCTCGCTGAAGCGGCCCAGGAACTCCTCGAAGGCTTGCACCCGTTGGGGGAGCAGATAGGCCGAGCCGTCCTCCGTTCTGACGTAGAAGACGCGGCCCCCCTGGCTCGTGGCCACAGGCGTCAGGCCCTTGACCTGCTCCCAGGTCAGGGACCAACCGCGGCGCAGCAGCCAGGAGCACCAGCGCGGGTAGCCCACCTGCAGGCCGCCCTCGCCCAGGCTGACCTCCTCGCTCACCAGGGCCCAGACCAGCAGCAGCCCCAGGGGCAGGGCCGCGATCAGCCAGGGCTGGAGGTTGGCCGGGGCCATCCAGGGCAGGGGGAAGACCAGGGCCAGATAGAGGCTGACCAGCGTGAAGCGAATCAGCGGCGCCATCGGGTAGCGCTGGTCGCTCATCGGTCCTCGGGGGAGCCGGGGAGCGGTTCGATCACGCTCGAGGGTTGGTAGCGCCCGCCGAAGACCTCCTGCTCGCGTCCCTTCCAGAACTCACCCAGGCGCATCAGATCGGCGTGGGCCTCGTGGAGTTTCTGCTCGTACTCCTCGGGGTTCATCGTGTCCTTGGCCTCCTTCAGCTTCGTCAGCCGCAGCAGCTGCAGCATCCAGGGTTTGGAGAGTTCGCCCCGCTGCTCGAGGTAGCGGGCCAGCTCCTCGGAAGTCGGCATCTCGGCAGCTTGCGTCAAGAGGGGCCACCCTATGGAGATGGTCTCGGCTTCTGCGAGTTCGGGTTTCTGCCTGCCGCCGGCCTGGGCCGCGGAGGCCGTCGTCTACCAGATCTTTCCGGATCGTTTCTGCCGCAGTGGGCGCTCGCCCCAGCAGAGCGGCCTGCTGCTGGCGCCCTGGGGCTCCGCGCCCGATCCCCATGCCTTTCAAGGGGGTGACCTCTGGGGTGTGCTCGATCGCCTGGACCATCTCCAGGGTCTGGGGGTCAGCTGCCTCTATCTCAACCCGATCTTCAGCTCGGCGGCCAATCACCGCTATCACGCCTACGACTATTTCCAGGTCGATCCGCTGCTGGGCGGTGAGCCGGCCTTTGCGGCGCTGCTGGCCGAACTCAAGCGCCGGGGCATGCGCCTGCTGCTCGATGGGGTCTTCAACCATTGCGGCCGGGGTTTCTGGGCCTTCCATCACCTGCTGGAGAACGGGCCGGCCTCGCCCTACCGCGACTGGTTCATCAGCGAGCACTGGCCCCTGAGGCCCTATCCCGCCGCGGGGGAGTCCTGCGGCTACCACGCCTGGTGGTCTGATCCGGCCCTGCCCAAGTTCAACCACGCCAATCCCCAGGTGCGTGAGCACCTGCTGGCGGTTGGGCGCCACTGGATCGAGCGCGGGATCGACGGCTGGCGCCTGGACGTTCCCGATGAGGTGGAGCCGAGCTTCTGGCTGGAGTTTCGGCGGGAGGTGCGCGCGGCCAACCCCGAGGCCTGGATCGTCGGCGAGATCTGGGGTGAGGCGCGTCAGTGGCTCGGCGGCCAGCACTTCGATGGGGTGATGAACTACCGCCTCGCCTGGGGCACCCTCGGTTGGGTCGCTGCCGGGGCCCTGGCCGATGGGCATCACCGCGAGGCGATTCCCTACCAATGCCTCAGCGGCGAGCGCTATCGCGCGCTGCTGCTCGAGACCCTGGGTTGGTACCGGCCCGAGGTGAACTGCGCTCAGCTCAACCTGCTTGACAGCCATGACGTGCCGCGGGCGCTGCACATGCTCCAGGGGGACCTGGCGGCCCTGAAGCTGGCCCTGGTGCTGCTCTTTGCCCTGCCTGGGGTGCCCTCGCTCTATTACGGCACCGAGGCTGGCCTCGCGGGCGGCGAGGAGCCGGCCTGCCGTGAGGCCTTCCCCTGGGGGGCGCCCCTGGTCTTGGGCGATTTCATCGCTGCTCTGGCCCAGATGCGCCGGGAGCACTCCGCCCTGCGCTCGGCGGAACTGGAGCTGGAGCTCCTTGGTGAGGATGGGCTGCTGCTGATCCGAGGCAGCGGGGCCGAGCGGCGGCGGCTGGTGCTCAACCGCAGCCGGGATTCAGCGCTGGCGCTGCCCGATGGCAGCCAGCTGGCCCCCCAGGACTGGCGGCTCTTGGCCTAGTCCGGCAGGGCCCAGGGGTTCAGGCCCAGGTCCGCGCCGATGCGGTGGGCGCAGGCGAAGCCGCTGAAGGCCACGGCGTTCAGGCCCTGGCCGGGGAAGCAGGAGTCGCCGACGCAGTAGAGGTTCTGCAGCCCCGTGCGGTTGAAGGGCATCGGCAGCAGGCCCGGCAGGCGCAGGGCGGGGATCGGGCCGTAGCTGCCGCCCATGCGCCCGAGGAAGCGGCGGTGGGTGCGGGGCGTGCCGATCTCCTGGTGGCGGATCGCGCCGGCCAGACCCGGCAGGATTGCTTCCAGTCGTTGCACCAGCCGGGCTGCATCGGCGGCCTTCTTGGCCTTGTAGGCGCTTGGACTCAGGTCCTTCCAGGCCTGGATGTCGCTTGGGGTGAAGGTGTGGACGATGTGCCGGCCCTCGGGGGCCAGGGAGGGATCCAGCAGGGTCGGGATCGAGACGAAGATCACCCCCTGCTCGTCCTCCATCGCCGCCCAGTCCTCCAGCAGCAGGTGGTGGCAGTGGAAGCCCTCGGGAATGAGCGAGGCGTCGACCCCCAGATGCAGGGAGAGGAAGGAGGGGGAGGGTTTGTAGCGGCGGCGCCAGGTGCGCTCGGCCTTGGGGGTGTGGGCGGCATCCACCAGGGGTTGGCGCACCGAGCCCTCGCCGGCAAAGGTGTCCCAGCGGGTGGCATTGCTCACCACGCGGCGGGCCTTGATCGTCTCGCCATCGGCCAGCTTCACGCCCACGGCCTGGCCGTTCTCGATCAGCACCTCGGTGACGCGGGCCTTGTAGCGGATCGCGCCGCCATGGCTCTCGAGGCCGGCCACCAGTTTCTCGGCGATCACCCCAACGCCTCCCTTGGGGTAGTTGATGCCGCCGGCATGGCGATCGGAGAAGACCATGCCGGCGTTGATCATCGGCGTGAGGTCGGCCGGCATCACGCTCCAGCAGAAGCACTCCATGTCGATCAGCTTCAGCAGCTGCTCGTCCTTGATGTGCTGGCGGGCCACATCGCCGACGTTGAAGGGCAGCCAGCGGGCCAGCCCCAGGCAGGCCAGGGGCGCCTTGAAGAAGACCTTGGCCAGGTAGGCCGGGTCCTCGAGCGAGAGCAGCGGCATCGCATCGAGGCAGTTGAACACCTGCCAGCAGGTGTCATAGAAGGCGCGGATGCCCTTGGCCTCGTGGGGGAACAGCCCCGACAGACGGGCGATGAAGGCCTCGTAGTCCCGGTCCACCGCCACGTTCAGGCCGCCTGGCAGGTGGTATTCGAGCTGGGCTGGATCGGGCACCGTCTCGCAGTGCTGGCCCACATCGCCCAGGGCCCGGGTCAGCAGATTCGTGTGGCCCTTCTCGCCGAAGCCAAAGATCATCGAGGCGCCCACATCAAAGGTGTAGCCCTCGCGGCGGAAGCTGCCTCCCGATCCCCCGGGGATCAAATAGCGCTCCAGCACCAGGGTCTTGGCGCCCTTGGCCGCCAGCTGGGAGGCGGTCACCAGGCCGCCGATGCCCGAGCCGATCACGATCACGTCCCAGGAGGGCTTGGTCACGGCGGGACTGGCGGAAGCAGCTTGGACCCTAGGCGGCGACTAGGGCCTTCTCGCAGAAGGGCGCCAGATCCTCCAGGGCCCGGTCGCGGTAGGCGCCGTAGCGGCGGCGCTTGTCGCGGATGCGTTCGGGGAGTTCGGGCAGTAGGCCGAAGTTGGGGGGCATGGGCTGGAACTTCTCGCTGGGGGCCTCGGCGATGAAGTGGGTCAGGGCGCCGCTCATGGTGGTGGCCGGCAGGTTGATCGGCTCCAGACCTTGGGCCAGGCGGGCGGCGTTGGTGCCGGCCAGCCAGCCGCCGGCGACGGCCGCGGCGTAGCCCTCGGTGCCGGTGATCTGGCCGGCGGCCAGCAGGGTCGGGCGGCTGCGGAACTGCAGGGTGGGATCCAGCAGCTGGGGCGCCTCCAGGAAGGTGTTGCGGTGCATCACCCCGAAGCGCACGAACTCGGCGTTCTCCAGGCCCGGGATCATCCGCAGCACCCGCTTCTGCTCGCCCCACTTGAGGTTGGTCTGGAAGCCCACCAGGTTCCAGAGGCGGCCGTCCTTGTCCTCCTGGCGCAGTTGCACCACGGCGTAGGCGCGCTTGGCCCGGCGCACGTCCCGGTCGTTGACATCGCCCCAGCGGGGATCCCAGAGACCGATGGGCTTGAGGGGCCCGTAGCGCATGGTGTCCTCGCCGCGGCGGGCGAGCTCCTCAATCGGTAGGCAACCCTCAAAGAAGGTGGCGTTCTCTTTTTCGAAGTCCTTGAGCTCGGCCTGCTCGGCCGCCAGCAGGGCCTCGCGGAAGGCGAGGAACTGCTCTTTGTCCATCGGACAGTTGATGTAGTCGGCGTCGCCCTTGTCGTAGCGGGAGGCGCGGAAGGCGATCGAGAGGTCGATGCTCTCGCCCTCAACGATCGGACTGGCGGCGTCAAAGAAGTGACAGTCCCCCCGGCCGGTGAAGGCGCGCAGGTCCTCGGCCAGGGGTTCGCTGGTCAGGGGGCCGGTGGCCAGCACCGTGATCTGCTCAGGGCCGGGCAGGGCCAGTTGCTCATCGCGCACCACCGTCACCAGGGGGTGCTGCTCGAGGGTTTCCGTCAGGGCGGCGCTGTAGCGGCCGCGGTCCACCGCCAGGGCACCACCGGCGGGGACGGAATGCTGGTCCGCGGTGCCGATCACCAGGGAGCCAAGGCGGCGTAGCTCCTCCTGCAGCAGGCCCGCGGCCCGATCACTGCTGAGGGCTCCGAAGCTGTTGCTGCAGACCAGCTCGGCGAACTCGCTGCTGTGGTGGGCGGGGGAGCGGCGCACCGGCCGCATCTCCACGAGCCGCACCGGGATCCCAGCTCGGGCGATCTGCCAGGCGGCCTCGGTTCCGGCCAGGCCTGCTCCGATCACCAGGACGGATTGGGAGCTGGATTGAGACACGCGAAACCGGCTCCGCCTGAATTGATCAGGCTAGGAGCCGGTGGGTGGGCGCTTGGCCTCAGCCTTGGGCGCGCTTGAGCATCATCTGCAGTTGGCCCACGGCGGCGCGGCCGATGTTGAACACAGCCCAGCCGGCGGCCAGAAGGATCGGGGTCACAACAAGCAGGAGCCGTGCGTCCATGACTGGGGGAAAAGGAGTGCCGAGATCTTACGAACTTCTGTTCCTTGAACTCCGGGAGCTGATCGAATTCGCAGCAATTGGCCTCCTCAGTGGAAACCCAGGTCCGTGGATCGCCCCGCGTGGGCCATGGCCAGCTGGCGGTAGCGCCGGGCGTGCTCGCGCTGCTCGGCAGCTTTCTCCTCAGAGAGCTCCCGTTTGACCTGGGCTGGGGCGCCCATGACCAGGGCCCGGGGTGGCACGTCCTTGGTCACCACGGATCCGGCGGCCACCAAGGCCCCCGCACCGACGGTGACCCCATTGAGGACGATCGCGCCGATGCCGATCAGGCAGCCGTCTTCGAGGGTGGCGCCGTGGACCACAGCGCGGTGGCCGATGGTGACGTCCGCACCGATCAGCACCGGCTGGCCCGGATCGCCGTGGAGCACGGCGCCGTCCTGGACGTTGCTGCCCTCGCCGATGACGATCGGGCAGACATCAGCCCGGGCGACGGCGGTGGGCCAGAGGCTGGCGCCCGCGGCCAGCTGGACGTCGCCAATCAGCACGGCGCTGTCCGCCACCCAGGCGTCGGGATGGACCGATGGCGTGGGCCACGGAGCGCTGGCCATGGGCGTGCTGCAAACGAGGGGTAGGCCCGCATTCTCGGGGGGTTTGAAGGCGGGCACCTCTGGGTGATACGTTCACTCGGTGCCCAGTTTTGGGCGCCCCCCAACAACGGTGTCTAACCTGCGTTCGGGCGGGTCGTTAGCTCAGCGGTAGAGCACTCGGCTTTTAACCGATTGGTCCTCAGTTCGAATCTGAGACGACCCATTTTTTTGAAGGCTCGGTTGCTTCGGCAATCGAGCCTTCGTTTTGTCTGCGCTCAGCTCAGCCAACGGAAGACCAGTTGGAGCAGGGCAAAGCCCAGCAGGCAAAAGCCAGCCAGCAGGGACAGGGTTGGTGCCAATGGCAAGGCCCCAAACCAACCAGGCTGATCGATCTCTGGGACTAGGGCAATGCGTGTAATGGCTGATTGCCTGGCCCCGCCGGCGCGGCGATGCTGTGTCCATCGAACCCAGGAGGCGTCCTCAATGGACGACACGCCACCTCGCTAGCAGCAGAAGCACGCTGACTTCTGGCCCCTGCTCCAACAGTCTTCACCCATTCGTGAGGCAGGTCGTCGGATCGGACACTGATTAGGGACGTCTGAGCCGTCGACACTCCATCTGCACCGCCTGAGGTGCCCCAGGAGCACAAAGCCCCACACCTGGAATGTTCGGCCCCAGGCGCCAAACCAGCCGCTTCAACCAACTGCGCATTCCATCACCCCCGGCCGCTTGGCACGGGGGTTTTTGGTTTAGGGCTTGAGCAATTGATCGACGCTCAACTCCGGCCGCCGCAGCAGGGCAAAGAGGGTGCCGGCATTGCCGCGGCAGATCCTGAGCTCGCGATCGACAACGGTGATGTCCAGCCAGGCCGGGAAGGACTGCTGAACGTCCTGGAGCCACTGGAGACGCTTCCCCCCCAGGTTGGGTCCAACCCAGCCACCGCGGCGAAAGCGCACCTGGACCCGCTGGGCGCGATCGGGGTCCAGGGTCAACTGGGCTTCCACGGTGATGGCGCCCAGGGGCCCGGGTAGGCGCAGCTGGTTGACGCCGCGTCCTTGGGAGGGGGCCAGGCCCTGGAGGTTCTCCAGCCAGGGGGCGACCGTCAGATAGGGCTGCTGGCTGCTGCTCCAGCGCAACTCCCAGACTCCCTCCAACAGCGGCTGGGTATTCGGGTCCGAGAGGTCCGCGGGCTGGGCGCCCTCGAGGACGCCAATGAGCTGCTCGATCCGCTGGCGCTGCCGGTTGGCGCTGCCCCTGGGTTTCTGGCGCAGGAGCTCCAGCAGTTCCCTTCGCTCCGGGGGGCTGGTTTTGCCCATCAGGGCTCCAGCACCTGGGCGCGCGCATTCACGGTCAGGCTCACCTCGGCCTCGGTGTCCACGGTGAAGACGCTCCAGGTGGTCTGGCAAGCGGGCGTTCCTTGGCTGATGCCCCACTCGATCCGTTGGCCGCCGTAGGTCAGGCCGACGCAGGTCAGGCTCTCGTCATCGGCCAGCAGGCTCCAGAGCAGGGCGAGGTGGCTGCGCTCATAGCTCTCGGGGACCTGGCTGGCCCCCTCGGCGGCCACCACACCGGGCTCGAGGCGGAGGGCCAGATCCCGCTGCCAGCTCAGAAAACGACCGTCATGGGTGGGATAGAACCAGCAGGTCTCATTGACGGCGTCCTGAAGCGCAAAGCAATCGATGCAGCGCAGGACGTCTGGATCGCTGCTGCGCTCGTAGACGCCGATGGCGTTCTCCTGGGGAGCAAAGCCGGGGACCACCGCATCACAGATCAGCCTGCGCAGGGATCCACTGCCGCCTGGATCCAACTGGCCGTCCCAGGGCAATTGGGCGAGGCCATCGCTTGGCGTTTCGCCAGCCACAAACAGGCGAAGGGCGAAGCCCCTGCTGGGGCCCTGGTGCTGGAGCGCAACGAGTTCTGCCCAGCTGGTCTCTCCCTGCGGAAGCCCCGTCTGCGGAGCGATCACAAACACCAGGGGATGGTCCATGGCGGGCATTCTGGCCAGGGCGAACCGTCGGTCCATAGATTCTTAAGCAAATCCGAAGGCCGTTGTGTTCCTTTTGACCAGGTGGTCCGTTTGACCGCGGCCGTTTCTTCCCCTTCCCGGCGTTCGATCAGCCCCGCCGATCAGGACTTCCCCAGCAAGGCCGAACTGCTCGGCGCGCTGCCGGAGGAGTTGCTGCGCCATGACCCGCTGAAGTCCTGGGGGAGCCTGGCCCTCTCCTTGGGCCTGTCCCTGTTGGCCTACGGGCTGGGCACCTTGATTCCTTTGAGCTGGGCGGCCCTGCCGCTCTGGCTCGTCTACGGGCTGGGGACCGGCACCGTGGCCATGGGCTGTTGGGTCCTGGCCCACGAATGCGGCCACAACGCCTTCCACCCCAATCGACGGGTCGAGGGTGTGGTGGGCTTTGTGCTGCACAGCCTGCTGCTGGTCCCCTACTACTGCTGGGCCCGCAGTCATGCGGTGCACCACGCCTATTGCAACGAGCTCGAGCGGGGCCAGACCCATGTGCCGCCGCGGGCGAGCTCGCCCATGGGGCTATTCACCGAAGGACTGGCCCGCAAGCTCGGTCGCCCCATGGCGGGCTTGGTGGCCTTGTTCAACCACGTCGTCATCGGCTGGCCGCTCTATCTGCTGTTTGGTGTCACCGGCGGTGAGGCCTACGGCAGTTCGGTCTCCCATTTCCGGATGCCTGAGCAGGGCGTTCCCCTGAAGCGGCCCCTCTTCCCTGCGGCCTTCCGCCGCTGGATGCTGCGCTCCAACATTGGCCTAGTGGTGGTGCTGGCGGCCCTCGTCGTTGCCGCGATTCAGTTCTCGCCGCTGCGGGTGCTGGCGGTCTACGGCCTCCCCTATCTGGTAGTGAATGGCTGGCTGGTGGTTTACACCTGGCTGCAGCACACCGATGTGGAGATTCCCCACTACGACTCCCAGCACTGGACCTGGGTGAAGGGGGCGCTGCAGACCGTTGATCGGCCCTACGGCCCGCTGATCAACCTGCTGCACCACGGCATTGGCTCAACCCACGTCTGCCACCACGTGAACTCGGCCATCCCCCACTACAACGCCTGGCGCGGGACGGCGCTGCTGCGCCAGCGCTACCCCCAGCTGGTGCGCTTTGACCCCACGCCCATCCACAAAGCCCTCTGGCGTGTGGCGACCCGCTGTAAGGCGGTGCGGCAGTCCCCGGTGGATGGGGCCTTCTACTTCTGAGCCTGCAGCACTGCGAGGGTCTTTAGGCCTCGTCGGAGAGGTCCTCCTCCCACAGGCCCATGCGCACGAGCCATTGGTTGGATTGACTGCGCGGCCAGCCGTGGTCGAGCTCGAGCACATCCGCGATGGAGACCATCAGATCGAAGAGCTCGGCTTCAAAACCGCCGCGTTGATCGGCCAGGGCTTTGAGTTCCTGGGCCAGTTGCAGCAGCTCGAGCTCCGCCAGCCAGTCCCCCTGCTCAAAGGAGCGGCGGCGGGGGCTGGGGGCTGGGCGCCGCTGGCTGAAGAGGGGCAGCAGTCCTGTGAGCAGGTGGGTGAGGTCTTGGAGTCGCAAGGGTCCATGTCAAAGGCCCTCAAGGGTTCCGGGGCGCAGTCCGCAGGCCTGGCGGCAGTCCAGCCAGAGGGCCAGGGGCACCCCCAGGCGGATGGCGATCTCGGCGTCGCTGAGGTCCAGCTCGAGCCAGCGGCGGGCCTTGACCCAGAGCTCGCGGTAGCGATGGCTGATGCGCACGGCGAAGCCGGTGTCGCGCAGGTGATGCAGCAGCTCCCCTTTGACCTTGCTGACCAGGTAGCTGGAGGGGCGATAGCCCTTGGCGGCATCGAACTGGGCTGCTCCTTTGCAGAGCCCTTCGTAGGCCGGGCTGAGTAGCTCCTCGATCGGCATGCCCCAGCGCCGCGCATAGCGGTGGGCTTGTTGGTGGGCGAGACCGAGGTGCTGGCAGGCAAAACGGCGTTGCTCGGAGCTGAGGCGAGTGGGCATGGCGTTCAAACAGGTGCGGGAGGCTACCCGCGCCGGCCAATACCGAAAGAAGGCGAAAGACCAGAGCCGTCTGAGCCCGAAAGACTCCAGTGACGTCTGGGCGCTCCCCACAGCTGTGCAACAACGCGCCACGGCTGTGGGCGGCGCCGGGGGCCGGGCAGCAGCCAGAACCGGCCCAGAGAGACCGAAACCCATGGCCACCCAATTGCTGTTGACGGCCCACCACCACCAGGCGATGGCAATCGCCTGTGAACGGGGGATGTGGCTGCCTTTACCCCTGCCGGTGGAGAAGCTGCCAACGCTCTTCTATTTGGCGGCGCTCGCTCCAGCGGCCGAGGCGATCAGCGCCCTCGCTGAGATCAGCTGCTTTGAGCCCTGGTCTGAGGGGCGCTGGCTACCGATCCTGGGGCGGCTGTTGCCATTGCCCCGGCCGGTGCCGCTGGGGGATCGCCAAGTGCTGGCGGAATGGCTCCCAAGCCGGAGCGATCAGTTCAAGCTGCTGGACCTGCTGCCGGTGCTGGAGGCCGGGCGGCTCAGTGATCTGGTGTGCGGCAGGCCAGGTCGCGGGGGCGCACCAGGCCCTGTCCGAGCCCCCAGGCGAGCAAGGCGCGCTGGTCTCGCACACCGACTTTGCGGTACAGCGCACTGAGCTGACGGCGGATGGTGTCGCTGCGGCGTTGCTCCAGCGCCGCGATCTCCCGGCTGTTGAAACCGCGGGCGAGCAGCTCCAGCAGGTGCTGCTCGTTCCCTTGTAGGGGAATCAGCCGCGGTGGTTGCCCGCGCAGCCGCTCCCCCAACAGCGGATCGAGGGATTGCAGCCCGCGCATCAACATCAGCACCGCCTGGAGCAGACGACCGCCGCCGCAGTGCTGGCGGCAGCAGAGTCCCGCAGCGCCGCTGCGCCAGAGCAGGGCCAGACGTTCTTGGGGGATGGCGGCATCGAGGCAGACCAGGACCGTGGCCTGCGGCAGGCGCTGAATCAACTCCAGGGCGCCGCCATCGGCGAGCTCGTCATCACAAATCAGCAGCAACTTCTGCTGCTTGGGCAGCGGCAGGGCCAGCAGTTCTGCGATGGACCCCGCAGCAAAGTCGCAGCGATCGAGCAGTAGGCAGACGATCCCAATCAGCCGTTCATCCGCTGCGCAGACGGCAATGCTCCAGTCCTGCTGCAGAGTGCTGATGGCCCGCTGCAGCGCCTGAATCTGTTGGCGGAGTACAGCCGGATTCACGGCCCCTTGTTCACCCTCTTCGCTCTAGGGACGATGGCTGATGAGGGGCTGATCCTTTGGATTTGACTTAGAAAGCGAAGGCCTCAATTGAGCAGGTCTGGGTGTGATTCCAGCTGCGGATCAAGGCTTCTAATTGCGCTGGAGCGATGGGCTGTTTTCTCGTGCTCAGCTGGGCGGCGAGCCAGCTCAGGCTGGGGCCAATCCCATTGCAGCGCATGCGCTCTTCACTGAGTTGCTCGGCCTTGAGCACCAGCGCGGCCTGCTCGCGGGGGAAGGCAATGCAGCGCCGGTCGCGCTGGCAGAACCGCAGCAATCCGCGGCGGATCCAGAAGCTGGCGTAGGTGGAGAAGCGATAGCCCCGGGTTGGGTCAAATTTCTCTGCGGCCCGCAGCAGATTCAGGGCCGCCTCCTGCAGGGCATCGGCCGTTGCTGCATCCTCAGGGCTCAGGCCGCTGTGTTGCTTTCTCCAGGTGAATCCCACCAGGGCGAGGTTGTGGCGCACCAGTCGATCCCGCGCCCGCAGGCCCCGCTTTTGAATCGCTCTCGGGGCCTGGGCGGGACCGGCTGGATGTTGCTGCCAGCATTGAATCGTGCGGGCCAGCTCCAGCACCGTGCGCTCTGGCAGGGGTGCATGGCGACGGCTGCGCTCAAGCCACTGGCGAACGGATGGATGCATGGGAACACTCCAGCTGGTTGGAGTGTTCCCGCTTTTAGGCGCTCTGGCTGGAGTGGCTCAGCAGCGCCTGGCCGCGGCGATGGAGCTCGCGGGCGTAGTCGGTCCAGGTGCCCTGGCCCCAGTAGCGGAAGCAGCTGGTCTCCAGCAGCAACAGGTGCAGCAGGGCCTGCTGGTAGCTGGGATCACTGGGGAGGGCCGTCGGGTAGCGCTGGTGGAAGGCGGCGCTGAGTTGCTGCATCGGCTCGAGCACGCTCTCGTAGCCCTTGACCCAACTGAGGTCGTTGGTCCAGGAGGCCCCCTCGACGTTGCAGCCGGCCTCGATGCGCTCCTGCAGCTGCTGTGCTGACCAGCGCTCCCCGAGTCCCTGGAGCAGTTCCGCTTGGCCTGCGGCCTGGATCGAGGGGAAGGCGGCGGGGTCGCAATCCAGCAGTTCGAGGTATTCGCTGCCGTTAATGGCGGCGGTGCCCGGCTCAGCGGCGCTGCGCTGGTGGGCCTGGAGGAAGGCCTGGGGGAATTCGTTCATCATCACGCCGCCGTTTTCGCCATCGGCGATCTGGGAGACCAGGGACGGCACGCTGATGTCTCCCAGGGGGAGGCGATCCCGGCTGAGGGCTTCGTAGTAGGGCTGCATCTGGCCCACCAGCTTGGTGTCGGAGCCCTGGGTTTTGATCAAGGCGGTGATCTCGCGGCGCTCGCCCTGGCCATTGCGGGCGATGAGGCGATTGGGCAGATACTTCTGGGCCTCACTGAGGGGGCCGCCAGCGAGGGTCTCGACGCTGTGCTCCTGCAGCAGAACCCAGCGGTAGCCGGCTTGCTGCAGGGCATCGACCAGGGCGAAGAGGGTGTCGGGGTGATTGGGCAGGGCCATCTCCGGTAGGGAGAAGCCGCGCACCCGCTGCAGGGCCTCCAGGCCAAAGGCTGAGGCGAACTGGTGCTGCCAGGCCTCGATCTGCAGCCGTAGATCCGGGATCGGAGTCGAGGGGGCGACGGCATGGCCCCAGAAGGTGCCGAGCCACTCGACGTGCCGTTGCATCAGGGGATCACAGGCCAGGTGGCGCCAGGCATCTGTGATGTCGCTGCGGCCCATCTGCTCGGCCCCCCAGAGCAGATTCCCGGAGATGTCGAGCATGATCCGCGGGCTGCAGCCCTGCTCGATCAGCTGGGGGATCAGATCGGCCAGGCGGCGGTAGCACTGGGCAAAGGGCTCGGCGTTGTGGTTATCGCCCTCCCCCGGGTGCTCAAGCATGTACTGGAGGTGGGAGATCAACTCCCCGCCAGCGCCCGCTGGGATGGTGGGCTGGTGCATGTGCAGCGCGCAGGCAAAGCCCGAGCGCAGCTGATCGAGCTGCAGGGGCGAGTGCTCGCGCCAGTAGGCCCCGGGCTCGGCCATGGCGGCGCGGATCGCGGCTTCTTGGCCGCAGAGCCTGGGTTCCTGCATGAAAGGACGAGGTCGAGAGGTCTTGAAGGCGGTTTTGGTGCTGGGCTTGGGTTTCAGTCACGACAGAGTGAAAGAAGGGGACCCCCGGCTGCCTTCAGGTTCTCTGTTTCATCACTAGCTCTGGATCACCAGCGATGGTGCATTCGCTGCTTTGTCTTCTGTCCTCTTTAGAAGGTTGCCGTTCTGAAGCGTCCAGCCCAGGTCAGTGACAGCACAGCTGCTCGGCCCACATCTCCACTGTGATCCACATTCACTCCTGAAAGATTCACAAACAGTGGAATGCCCCGGGCCGGCACTCACTCCAACGTTGGGTGCCAATTCCATTCCGAAGACAGGCGGAACTGCTGCCAATGCCGGCCTCGCCAAGCTCCAGGGGAGTAGGGCGAGCATCAAGAGCCATTCAGACGGATCTAGGCGGACGCAGCGGACAAAGCTTCTGACGCAGCGATGGCGTAAAGGCATGGAGGAATTGGCAGTGGAGTGCGTTGGAGGGTGGAACTGACGACGCAAGACTCAAACTGTGACTAGGTGCCGCATTCTGTTCGTCTGGATGGGTATTAGCGACGGTATGCATGGAAGCGATCGCGAGCTCAAAAACCAGTAGAACTGTGCATCTAATGAGGCGGAGTGCGGCAGTCCTCAGTGTTCAGTCTCTGGGTTATCGCTCGTTCTATCTTTGTCTTAGGGTTCATTGGCATCTGCCAATTTGTTCTCTCGCTCCACGATCTCCATTTGATCTGCGATGCTGCTCAAATGGAGCAATTCAGTTGATTGGCGTGATTGTAAGCATCAGTTTTGGCATGTTCAGAAACGACTCTGCCAACGATGCCTCTATAGGCAGATGGATGTCATACAAGTCAAGAGGCCTGTGCTCTTGATCCTTGATTCAATCAACAATGCACCGAAATAGCAGTATGCGGGCGCCTGCGGCAATCTGACTGGATCGTGCAGCAGATCAGATCCTCAGTCAGACGTCAGCACAAACCCTGGATTACCTGGGAGCTCTTGATCAGAGTTCATGGCCATTCCTGCCACCCTGCTTGCCGCCACTGGTGCAGCTGATGTGCAGTTTAATGGCGACCGTCCCTGGGATCTTCAGGTGCATCGGAGACAGTTCTATGGAGAACTCTTGAGAAATGGTTCGCTCGCCCTTGGTGATGGCTATGTGCGTGGCGACTGGGACTGTGATCACTTAAGTGAAATGATCTCCCGCCTCCTGAAGTCGGGTGCGAATCGTCCTCTCGCTCTTCAGGGAAGGCTGTTTGAATCCATTCAATGGTTGTCTGATCAGATTCTAAATCCGCAAGGAATTACTCAATCACTACGAGTGGGGCGTCGCCACTACGACATTGATCCACGCGTTTACGAAGCGATGCTTGGTCCCTCAATGGCCTATAGCTGCGGATATTGGCGACATGCCACCAATCTCGATGATGCCCAGGAGGCAAAGTTGCACCTTGTCTGTAAGAAACTAGAACTCAAGCCGGGTGATCGTCTGCTTGATGTCGGCTGTGGATGGGGTGCCCTAGCTCGAGTCGCCTCACAGCACTACGGAGCAGAGGTGGTGGCAATCACTATTTCCAACAGACAGGCAAGCTATATTCGAGAGAAGTTCTCTGATACTCCAATCACAGTCGGAGTCTGTGATTACAGGAGTTTGCCTCAACTCAATCTTGAACCCTTTGACAAGGTGGCGTCGATAGGCATGTTTGAACATGTCGGACGTCGTAATGACCGGACATTCCATCAGGTGATGAACGATTGCCTGAATCCAGAGGGGTTGATGCTGTTGCACACGATTGGTTCTGCTTCAACGACTCATCGCACCGATCGATGGATAGATACTCACATCTTTCCTGGAGGACGACTCCCGTCGGCAATGCAACTCTGCAAGGGACTTGAAGGGATTCTGCTGATAGAGGACTGGGAATCTTTCGGACAGGACTATGAGCGTACTCTTCTCTCTTGGTGGGAGAACTTTGAATTGGCATGGCCAAGACTCTGTCAGGAGATAGGGCAAGACTTTTACCGCTTCTGGCGCTACTACTTGCTGAGTTGTGCGGGGTACTTCCGATCAAGGCAGGGACAGCTCTGGCAATTGGTTCTCAGCAGAGCTGACCGACAGAGCACTTATCGATCCATTCGCCCAAGTTCTGATGAATGGATCTCGACATCTTCGCCGCAAGATGCAGCAGACTCTGGGCAAGAGTGCTGCATCAATTGAATGCACTCAACCTAAGGGATGAGGATGTAGAGCCTTCATCCTCTCTTGTATGAGTGATGCATTCGGTGACTACTTGCGTCAAATCGGTCGTATCCCCCTTTTGACCCCTCAAGAGGAAGTTCATCTGGGAACGATCGTCAGGCAATGGAAGGATGACGAAAAGCCCTCTGCTGCCCTCGAGCGCAGAGGACGCAGGGCTTTAAAGCGGATCGTTACAGCAAACCTGCGGCTCGTCGTCACCGTCTCAATGCGCTATTCAAGACGCCTACAGCATCTTGGTTTCGATTCCATGGATCTTGTACAAGCAGGCAACCTTGGCTTGCTAAGAGCAGTTGAGAAATACGATCCTAGTCGAGGGTACAAGTTTTCTACGTACGGCTATTGGTGGATTCGCCAGTCGATTCATCGCTATTTGCAAGAACACAATGGAAGTATCCGTCTCCCAGTGAATGTTGTTAATCTGGCGACGCGTGCAGCTTCTATGCAAAGCAATAGCAGAACATACTTGTCTGTTGATGAGATGGCCCGCATCTTGGATGAGTCGCCTCAGCGTTTGCTTCATGCAATCAATGTGCACTACCGTAGCAACACCTTGTCTCTTGATCAGCAAATTGCAAGTGCCGACGGCGCAATGACGATTCTCGATACCGTAACCGATAAAGAAGAGATCGAAATTCACGACGACTACGCATGGATGTATAGCCTGATGCAGCATCTGTCTTGCCCAGAGGCAGATGTTATTAAGCTGCGCTATGGCGCAGAAGACCAACCTTCGTTCGCCGAGGTGGCAAGAACGATTGGACGCACAAAAGACCAGGTCCAAAGACTTGAGCGAAAAGCTCTTGCAAAGCTCAGGACAAGACTGACCCCAGTCCTCTTCCCTATTGGTTAGGAGAGCTGCCTCATCGGCTGAGTCTCCCTAGAGAAGCCCCGGCTACGAAGGTAGCCGGGGCAAGCTGTGTTTAATAGGAACGAGCTTTCAACTGAGGTCGCATTCCGTTGAGCGCTTGGCTCGCTGGATGGGTTTGAGGCTGGTTTGGCACTCTTTGTTGATGAGCACCTTTCAGGGACTCCTCTAATAGAAAAGCGCACAGGTTTGACACTGACCGCCCCTCTTCCTCTGAGCGATTCAATAAATCCTCGTGAACATTATAGCTCAACGTAATTGAAATGCGCCGGGGTTGACGCTGCATTACGCGAATACGGTCATTCATTTGGAATTTAATGTTGAAGGATTGAGCAAGACTGGGTAAAGAGAAATGATTGTTTCTCTATACCAAGATTAATGCAAGAGTCTGATCCGGGTTGCAGGTGATCACCTCGTTTGTTTCGCATATCTGCTGCAGCGCGGAGACGAACGCCGTGCATCACATTTCCTGCAGCATCCACTCTGCTGTTAAGTCTGCGACTAACTCCGTCGCTTTGGGTTCCGCTAGAAGATCGCTCATCTCTTGGAGAACGGCCAGTTCGTGCTTAGCCCTTAAGAAGCTCGTGGCCCAGGCATTCAGCTCTAAAAGGTCCACATCCAGCTTGCCTACTAAAAGTAGGATCGGGCATTCCAGAGTGGCCAATGACTCGAATGCCAAGTCAGGACGGCCAGCACAACTGACAATTGCGGCAACTCTCCCTGGCTCTCTCACTGCGGCCTCAATGACGACTGCTGCACCGCTGCCTGTTCCCAGTAGCCCTAGAGGCAGTGCAGAGAGCTCTTGATTTCGACCGATCCACTGGAGCGTGCTGACTAAGCGATCTGTCAGTACGTTCAGATCCCATGGAATCTCGTTCGTATGCCCTTCCGCATTCAGCAGGAGATTGACCTGAAGCGTTGATAACCCCCGTTCGGCTAGCGCTCTTCCGACCTTTCTGCTTCTAAACATCTGCCGGTTGCCTCCAGGCCCATGAACCAGCAGCACCAGTCCTAAGGCTCGTACGGGCTGCTGTAGGACAGCATTGAGATCACCGTCAGAAGTCGGAACCTTTAGCGGCTTGGAGACAATGTCAATTGCCAGCACCACAACAAAATTAGCGGATCTATTCGTGTCCTACTGCGTACTCCTTCTGCTTAGTTCTGCGGAACTGCTGCAAAGTTGCTGCGACCTACCTCGCAATTGTGCATTCTGAGGCCTAGTCGATGTGGCTTGCTTCATCCTGGCGCACCTTTGCCTCCTCATTCTTGCGATTGCTCCCCTTGGCTTTCACTCTGTAGTCAAAGTAAGTGATCTATTGCATTTATCTTCACTTTATCTTGTTGTCCTCTCACCCAATCTGCTGCTGATCTGACGCACTACGTCATCGGCTCTTGAATCAACATATTGAATGTACGCCGTACTTACCCCTTGTTGATCTGACAACACAGCGCCTTGATCTGCATGGTCCGACTTCCCTTGACTCTCAACAATGAGGTCGACTCCTCTTGCACTTCATCACTGGAGAATCAAGCCATGCTGTCTGCGCATGTCGTGCGATTAACCCCTTTCAGGCCCTTCGCAGCAGTGGATCTCTCCTGTTTGGATAAACCTGTACTGCAGTTTGCTTCTACTCCACAGTTGCTAGGCCTATCTCAATGGCCTTCTCTTCTTGTTCTGAGTGTCTTTTTTTTAGACATGACCCGCTCAGTTGCTGGCGGGGTCCTTCATGAGAGTGGCTCACGATGACCCCTTATCCCGACTTTCCCATGCCAGTTGATGAGGATCAGAGGTTGCGCGATCTTCAACGCCATGACCTCCTTGATACCCCACCTGATCCACATCTTCAGCGGTTAGTCAAGCTAGCCGCTGACGTGTTTCAGGTGCCCATCGCTTTGGTCTCCCTCGTTGATCAGAACCGCCAATGGTTTCTGGCACGTTATGGTCTCAACGCTACGGAGACCCCACGGCAAGCTGCTTTTTGTGCACACGCCGTCACCCAGAATTCAGTCTTGCTCGTACCCGATGCACTTCAGGACGATCGTTTTTCGAATAATCCACTGGTTTTAGGAGAGCCCTATATCCGCTTCTATGCAGGCGCACCTTTGCTCTCTCCTGATGGGCATAGGCTTGGCACGCTCTGTCTGATTGACCGTGACTCTCGTCCATTCGATGATCATCAGCAGACGATGTTGCAGCAAATGGCTGAACTTGTCATGCGTGAGATTGAACTCCGTCAGCAGAGTCTGCTTTGCCCTGTCACCCATCTTTTTACTCGCAATAGCTTTTTCCACCTCGCATCAATCGAACTGGAGGGGGCTCGTCGTAACGACATACCCCTGGCTCTTCTGAATCTTGATATCGATAACTTTAATCAAGTGAACAATCGCTGGGGGCACCAGGCTGCGGATCAGGTCCTTCTTGACGTTTGTAACTCCGTTAAGCAGCATCTGCGAATCGAAGACTTATTCGGACGGATTGTCGACGAAGAGCTCTCGGTTTTGTTTGTGAACGCCGATGAGTGTCATTCTCTTGCTCTGTCCGAATCAATACGACATGATCTTGAGATCCTTCCGGGCATCTTCGATCATTCTGATTACCGGCCACGAATCAGTGGAGGTCTCGTCAGCCTCTCTCCAAATGACAATGAATTTGCGGATCTCTTCGGTCGTGCTGATCAGGCTCTGTCAATGGCCAAAGGAAATGGCAGAAACCAGATCGTTCGGATTATTTGACGATCGATGGAGTGGCCGATGGTTTTGATTCTCGACCACTCGCTTTGACGATCAACTCTATTGATGCTTTGACTCTCCTATTGTCACCGGAACTTTCTGTGTTCTAGGCTTTTCAACATCACTCTTCTTGGCAATCGTTACGGTCAACTCTCCATTTTCGTAAACAGCATTCACGGTATTGCCGTCTGCATCTTCCGGTAACGAAAAGCTTCTGCTGAAGGTGCCATGATATCGCTCAAGGCGGTGAATCCGAGACCGGCCTTCTAAGCTTTCACGTCCACGCTGGCCTTGGATGGTCAGCATCTCCCCTTCGATGCCCACCGACAGTGCTTCCTTGTCTACGCCTGGCATGTCGGCCTTGATCATATAGCTGTCGTCGCTTTCATGGATATCCACGCGTGGTCCAAACCCGCCCAGTGGTAGTGCAGGTGTGAATCGTGCGTTCGACCAATTCAGAGCGCGATCAACGATATTCTCAATGTCCATCAATGAATCCCACTTGGTCAGATCCACTTGTTCCTCCAAGATGCAAGTATTTGCCTGACCAGGCTAATTCTCGATTACGAATCTCATTCAGCTATTCGCTTATCTGCTGCAGAACCTGCCCTAATCTGCTTCTGATGTGTTGCGTACACATTTTAGTCACTGCTTTTCGATCACTCTTCCATGTGTTGGTTGGACGGCTTTGGTGGATCTCACTCATTGGAAGCAGATCGACCAGTACTGCTGGTCATATTCCGATGCTGGTTCGTTCCCATTGATCGCCTATGGCGACCAGCAGTGCCTTCTCCGCATGCATCCTCAGGTCCTTGAGCAGGCTTGGACTCTGTCTCAATTGCCTGGTCTTTCAACCCCTGTGACTCTGCTTCCCGATGCCCATCCAGGGTTTGCAATGCCCAACGGCTGTGTTGTCGGTTTCGATGCCAATCATGGCGGTGCGATCCTTTCTGGTGACATTCACCTTGATCATGCCTACGGCGTTCGCTGCCTAAAGACGGGGCTCCAACTCTCGCAACTTGAGCCACAGCTTGAGTCCCTCTCTGAAACGTTGCAATCGGGACTAGCTGCAGGATTGATTCAACGTGGTCTGGCCCATTGCAATCAAGACTCTTTTGATCTGATGTTGCGAAGTGGAGCCCATTGGGCTGTAGAGGAGGGTTGGGGTTTTCTTGAGGATCTTCAATATTGCGAACATCAAGGCTTGATGCCTTCTGCTGACCCAGGCGCAGTGTCCGCTCATGCAAAAGACTACGTACGACAGCGTCTAAAACATTTTGGAAATGGCAACCACCATGTAGAGCTTCACGTGGTAGAGGATGTCTATGACCTAGCAACCGCATCCCATTTCGGCTTGCACGTCACCTCTATCGTTGTCGTGATCGAGGCTGGTTCAGCTGGCCTCAGTCAACAGACCTGTCGAGACAACCTTTCCGCACTGCATGGTCTGACCTGGACACCTTTGCACTCAGAGTTAGGTCACCAGTTGCTCGCCTCCATCCACGTTTCTCTTAATTGCGCTCTTGCTTATCGACAGATCCTGACGCACCTAGTCCGAGATGTTTTTCGCCAGTACTGGCCTGATCTCTGTCTGCCCCTACTTGTTGATGCTTCGCACAACAGTGTTCAGGAGGAATCCCATCTTGTCGGTCATGACCCCCGTCATCTTTGGGTGCAGCGACAAGGTTCCACTCGTGCTTTCGGCCCCTGTCATGGCCACGTCCCAGATTTGTACCGTCAGGTTGGTCAACCAGTTCTCTTGGGTGGGGGAATGGGATCTTTTACTGAGGTTCTCTGCGGTGTTGATTCATCTGAACAGAGATCATTGTCGACGAGTTGTTGGAATATCAATGGATCGCTCCTTAGCGAGAAGGCTGGCTTGGTTAGGCGTGTCGCACGTCTAAGGCCCCTGCGTTGTATTCAAGGTTGACTCACGCGATCAATATGTGCAGCGTACCTGTTGCTTCGCTGCACATATTGATCGCTCTTGCTGCAACTACTGTCCGTCGCACTTCCTACCCGTCAGCATGACGTGACGTCTACCCTCTGCCTCCTTGTGTAGAACCTTTTGAAAGGACGAACGCTCTTTTAAAACTCTCTCTTGAGTCTTGGTGCCAGTCCATTTGTCTTGTTGACCTTTCTCGCTGATTCTGGTTTCTCTTGTCTCTTCAATCGATTACCTCTTCTTCAGCGTTTCTCTTTTGAGGTCTCTTTCTTTGTCTAAGTTCCGCCGCAACATGACCTTTGCTGGCCTCTCGACCACATGCATCAGACTGCATCACCTAGCATCACCATGCATCGCTTAGCTTCCCAGTGGCCGACACATCTGTGCCTGCTATGGGCGATCGAGGTCGGCCCCCGTTGAAATCAGAACCTCGCAAGCAGCTTTCGATGGTTCTGCCGCCAATGCTGCTTAATGCCATCAAGCAGCGCTCCAGAGAGCTCAGTCTCACCGTGACTGCGTACATCATTCAGCTTGTGCGGCAGGACCTCAACTGGAGCGGCATGGGTGATCCTTCCACCCAAGAACGCTTGGACCAGATTGAGCAACGGCTCCGGTCGCTAGAGCATCACGATCGGGATCTATAGAATATGTAGACCCATGCTTACTGCTTGCGCATGCCCCGGGCAAACCCGCAAAAGAATGTGCGTGCTTGCATCAGCATCCGTTCGGACATTCACGAACGTCTATCGACCCTGGCGGAGCAGGAGGGCCGCAGCTTCAGCAACCTGTGCGCCTATTTGCTTGAGCAGGCGATCGACAGTCTGAATCAGGACGATTGAGTTTGCGGCACCTTTGAGTCATATTTGCTTTCTCTTCCGTCGAGTTCAAGAATGTTGCTTTGATTGAGTTGGTTTCTTCATTGCTCAATGAACTCAATTCGCAACTGGGGTTTTACCGCCGAGGCCGAACTCTTGAATGGCCGTCTCGCGATGCTTGGTTTTGTGATTGCGATCGCTACCGAATTGCTTACCGGCAGTGGTGTCGCCCATCAGTTGAGGGCTCTATTGCCTTAGTAATCTCTCCTGACGACTTGCGTCTCTGATGTGTTGCCTCTTTTGAGTGTCACATTCGATTATTACTTACGCCAATACCAAATCTGCTTGAACGATGGACAATACCGATTGGGAAGTTGGATTTAGGGGGCTTGACTTTGATGAGCTCCTCAAAAACGACCAAGCCGCTTCAACGCTTTGGTTTCTCGCAGGCTACCTCAAGGGTGTCACTGACTGTAATGATCTTCGCGATGGCGAACGTTGCATGGTGCACGAACCTGATGGTGAGCCTGGTTGGAGTCTTAGTACCTCTCGCTGATCGTCCCTTCTCTTTGACTTTCAGCTCATAGCACGTTGGCTCCATCTACCTACCGCTTTGTCATCCCCTATTCACCATCAAATTCTTTTGTCTAGGAATGACCTCACTGCCTGTCACGACATCCTGCTATTCCCTCCGGATCTCTTCTCTTCAGGCGCAGCTGATTCAACTTCTCGAGGAAGCTCGTCTCCAGCACTGTGCTCCTGATCGCCTCGAAACCTTGCAGGATCAGATGAAGCCCCTTTACCGATCTCTTTGGGCCATCTACTCAGAACTCGAGCAGGACGACCCTTGAATGATCGATGCCTCAGGTTCCTGTGTGCAGCTGGCTTCTCGAGTTTGTTTGCTCAGCCGAGCCACCGACGATTTACGTCTTTCCCCATTCCTTTTGGAACGTTCGCTTAGTCGCGATCCGCGATGGCAACTTTACAAGGAATTCTGTTGCCATCAGATGTTGTCGTTCCTGACTTTCTCTTGCGTTGGTTCAACGCTTGAGTTGGAAATAGCCACGGGTCGTCTGGCCTCGATCAATCCTAGTGATCTTCGAGGGCATTCTCGAGTAAGTATGCAGCCAGGTTGCTGAGGGAGCGTCCCTCCTGCTGGCTGCGATCAACAAGTGCTTCGAGTGTCGAGTGAGCCACGGTGATTGTTAGCCGTTGACTCGATCGAAACATCAGGCGTTGGTGCTCGGCATAGATCGCCATCTGCACCTCCTTAAGACTTTCTTTAGTCTGGCTTTGTTGATATTTCCTGTTCAAGGTCCCAATTCAGGGCCACCTGTATTGGGACCCCCTTCGCAGCAGACTGCTGCAAATCTTTTTGGGTGATGGGCTGCCTACTGCCCCGTGATCTCTCTGTTCTCACTCAATTGTGCCATTCTCCTCGTCTCCGTAAATCATCCCACTATTGGGACATGACATCTGGCGCCTGATGGTGTTATCTGATATCGAAGTGCACCCCAAGCTTGGACGTTATTGTTCTCGATGACCACCAGATGGTTGGTCAGGCCATAGCTGGGATCCTTTCAGAGGTCGCTGGCTTTAATGTTCTCGGGGTTAGCTGTACCGTTGATAATGCCTGCGATCTGATTCGCGCCTCTCCTCCAGATCTTCTTGTTATTGATGTCCAGCTTGGTGGCGATTCCTACCGCCCCGCTCCGGACCTCTTGCTTCAACTTAATCCCAACGCGGCGCTCCTTTTTGTGACTGCCCTGGCCGAAGAGTTTCTGGCGCCAACGGATCTACAGCCTTTCACAATCGGCATTGTCAATAAGTCACAGGCTTGGGACTCCATGCTCGAGGTTCTCCAGTCATGGTGGCGCCACCGAACGGATGATCTCTATTTGCCTTTGCCGGGATGCGAGCAGCATCTTAGGGCGATCACTACCTTGAGCCCCAGGGAGCAGCGTGTCATCGAGGCCCTCGGCCGAGGCCTTCTTAATAAGGAAATAGCAGTAGAGCTCAATCTGTCATTGGCTACCGTTGAGACTTATCGTAAAGGTGTTGCTTCTAAGCTCGGAATCAGTGGTTCTGAACTTGTTCGGATTGCCACGCTTTATCGTTGTTGGCGCTGGGGGCGCATGGATTAGCTGGAAGACTCAGGCATATCTGTGCACCGCCAAGTTGTTTGGAGCTGCCCAGGATGAGCTCCCCGCTGTGCCCTAAAGCAATTGTCTCTACACACAAAATTCCAACGCCCATCCCACTCTCGCCCTTGCTCTCAAGGAGTAGTTCCTGACTTCTCTTGCTTGGCAGTCCCTTCCCGCTATCGGCGACCTGCAACAGGACATTGCCTCTCTTTCGAGTAACCGAGACTTGAATCCTACGTTTTCGTCTGTAGTTCTTATTGGCGGCATCGCTTGCATTCTTCAGTAGATTATCGACCGCTAATAGGAGCTGATCCTTGTCCCCGTGTACACATTGATGGTTCATGCTGCGTTTGAACTCAATATCGATCTTGGTATTCTCTTCTTTGTGCTTCCACCTTTTTAAGCGGTTTTCAACCAAACTTGTTACGTCGACTGTTTCGAAACTATTCTTGTCCTCTCGCAATAGGCGTGTGACTGTTCCCACCAGCTGATCGACCTCCTCGGCGCTTTGCTGGATTTGTCTGATCTCTGTTCTGACTTTTGTTGGTAGATCAGATTTCTGTGCTGTGCGGAAGCACAGTAATTTGCACTCAATAATTACGTGACTCAGCGGTTGCCGTATTTCATGAGCAAGTATTGAGGCTCTCAGGCTTTGCTCCAGCTTTGATTGCAGGCGGCCTTGCTGCTTCACCTGCTCGGAGTGCTTCTGCTCCAGTTGGCTTCTCAAATATGCAGCCCAGATGCACACCGCTATCAATACAAGCCGGCGCAGGACCAACAGAGTCCATTCGTTTTGCGTTAGTTCGATTTCCTGGGTGATCAGGAACGATCCCTGCATGCCCATGGACGCAATCAGGAGAAGGCTTTCCTGCCAATGGTTCAGCACCAATATCCCTGCAACTGCTACCAAGAACGCCCATGGCGGTGATCGCAGAGCGAAGTCACTCAGGTAACGGCTGTCGACCTGGGTGTGTACCAGTACCGATGTGCCAAGAAGAACCCCTGTTATTCCCCAGCCGTTTTTAGCTGTTCCCCGTAGCCCTGCCGCAGACATGGCATCCCTTGGGTGAATCTACATCCAATCTGCACCACCGCGGGACCTGCCGCCACGGCAGGCTCCCCTGACGTCACTGCCTTTCCTTGAGTTCCACTGCACTGCAACGGTTCTTGGTGATCAGCGTCTGCCTGGATGCCCTGTTTGGAGCGCCTCTGTTTGTGTTCCACGGGCTCTGTGGTTTTCGTCATTGAGGCCGATCGGGGCCGTCTTTGACCTTCTCCATTTCAAGTCGACACTGCTTCCTTGTTGCCCGTTTGTCTTGACTAGGAAGGACTCTATGTAGCCGCGGTGGTGAATGCTATGGCCTGTCTTTGTGACGTGATGGTGGTAGTCGCACAGGTTCGTTCTGTACATGAGCGATCCTCTCTCGACTTCTTTCTAGTCATTGACCACCCTCTTTCTCCTGCCCTGTGTCCGATCTCCCGCGCCATCGAATCTGATTTGCTGCGCCTTCGTCTTCTTGGCCTTCGGTGGTGCTTTTGCCTGGCCCAGCCTGGGCAGTCTTGCACTCGTTCTGCTGTCTCTTGGTTCCACTTCTCGCCGCTGGCCAGTTGCCTCGATCGCTTTACTTCCTTCTCGCGTGATTGGATCTCCCGTTTCTGTGTCGACCCGTTCTTCGCGTTTCAGGTTTTCGGTTGGCGCTTAGATGCGGCCGGCAGAAGCGTTGATGTGTCCTGTTGTTTTCCTTCTGCCTCATTGCTTTGTGTGCTTTCCAGAGTCCTTCGATTATGGCGCAATTGAGATCCTTGTCGCACACACGATAATTGCCGTTTCCAATCGATTCAATGGTGCCTCCATTCGGTGTCCTGTGAATCTCCTTAGGATCAAGCATTGCAACCCTGTCTCTTCTCTTCTGTCCTAGCCCGTGTTTTCCTCCTCGCCTATTTCCTTCCGGAATCGCGGCATCATCGCGGCGTTGAGCGTTACCTTCTGCTCGCTTGTGGTCAGCTTTTTACTTCTTCTCTGATGTTGGTTGGCACCACGCTTCTTTCTACGCTGCGTCTACGACTCCTGCCTCGGCCAATGCCTGCCTGAGTTTCCTTAGCAGCACCCCCATCCACGGTTGCCATACCACCCGGCCGTAGGGGTGCTTTATCGGCCGATAACGTGATCTCGCCTGGATTGTGTTGAAGAGTAGTCGCGCTTCCTGTTCATTGAGCTGCACTGTGATCTGTCTGTCCACGAGGTCCTTCAAGCATCATTCAAGTGTGGCTTTGATTCTTCGTTCTTTCCGTTTTTGATCACATCTGCATTGCATCTGCAGCCGATCTCTCCGTTTCACGTCCCTCTGCGGTCAACAGATTCTCGGTATCTGCTCCCCTTCAGCGAGAACCATTGGGCAATTCACCCCCAGCTCGCTGATCAAGCTGACCGGATAGCGCGCGTCTAGAGATGATCCATCGGCCCATCTCTGTCCCACCGTGCCAACCCTCGCTGCTTCTGGTTGATATCGCTGAAGCACCGTCAAGGCCAGATCCTCCTGCTCGGCAGGGCAGATCACCAGCATCCGACCTTCGTTCGCCATTGCTAGTGGATCCAGCCCAAGGACCTCGCAGGCCGCGTTCACGCTTGGATGCACTGGAATGCGCTGCTGCTCGAGCTGCAGGGTGCACTGACCACTTCTTGCGATCTCATCGCTTGCACTCGCCAAGCCCCCCCTCGTCAGATCACGTAGGCAGTGCAGCTCCACTCCGGCTGCCAGTAGCTCCATCACCGGCTCCAGCAGGCAGCCCAGATCACTCTCGATTGGGCTCCTCAAACCCAACTCAGCGCGCGCCGACAGCACGGCCAATCCGTGGCGCCCAAGGTCGCCACTGACGATGACGGCATCACCTGGCCTGATGGCGCTTGGACTGATGTTCAGCGGGTGTTCCACCACTCCAATGGCTGTGCTGTTGATGAACAACCCATCACCCTTTCCCCGTTCCACCACCTTTGTGTCCCCGGTGATCACCTCCACGCCGATGCCTCGGCAGGCCTCGCCCACTGAATCGATCACCCGAGCCAGACAGTCGACTTCAAGACCCTCCTCGATGATCAGCGACAGGCTCAGGGCGAGTGGTCTTGCCCCCGCCATGGCCAGGTCGTTCACGCTTCCATAGACCGCCAGTCGTCCGATGTCTCCCCCGGGGAAGAACAAGGGCCTCACCACATAGGAGTCTGTGCTGAACGCCAGTTGCGGGCCGGGTGTGTAGAGGAGTGCCGCATCATGCAGCACGTTCTTCTGGTGGCCGAGCTTTGGCACCACCAACTCGGTGATCAGCTCCCGCATTAGGCGGCCGCCACCCCCATGCCCCATCTGGATTCTTCCGTCGGGTGGCTGCATCGCTCAGTGATGAAACCTGAAATAGGCGGCACAGGCCCCCTCGCTTGAGACCATCGGTGCCCCCAATGGGTGAGCGGGAGTGCAGGCGTCTCCAAAGCTTGGACACTCGCCTGGCCGCATCAAGCCCCTGAGAACCTGACCACTTGGGCATTGCCCATTGCCGTAGGGCTGTCCGTCCAGCTCCTCCGGCTCCACCGCCAGAGCTGTATAGGGATCACGCAACCGATATCCGCCTTTGCCGATGACCCCGAGACCTCGCCACACCCTGTCGACGGGTTCAAAGACGGTCTCAATCAACCGGCGAGCGTCCCTGTTCCCCCCCTGATCGACGACCGCCTCGTAGGCATTCCTGAGGTCATGGCGTCCTTCCTCCAGCTGCTTGATGCAGCACAAAATCCCTCGTAGCAATGCCTCCGGGCTGAACCCAGTCATCACGATCGGGCGTCTGTGCTGCGCCGCCAGATCCACGTACTCAGCCTCTCCCATGACCGCACAGACGTGCCCAGCAGCCAGTAAGCCCTGCACAGTGCAGGCCGGGTCCCCGAGCAATTGATCCAGTGCTGGCGCAACCCGGACATGGGCCATCAACAGTCGAAGATTCGTGAGCCTCTGCTGATGGGCCTGTTGAACCAGCAGGCCCGTCGCGGGGGCCGTGGTCTCAAAGCCCACTGCCAGAAACACCACCTGACGATCCGTTTCCCGCCTTGCGATCTCCAGCACATCAAGGGGGGAGTAGATCACGCGTACATCGGCACCTTCCGATCGGCACCCCAGCAGATTGCTCCCATCGCTCCCAGGCACTCGAAGCATGTCGCCGTAGGAGCAGAGCGTGACCTCAGGCTTTTTGACCAAAGCAATGGCCTGATCAATGCGTTCGCTGTCTGTCACACAGACCGGGCAGCCAGGCCCGTGGATCAGCTCGATCGAGTCCTCCAGCAGCCGATCCAGCCCATGGCGCAGTAGGGCATGGGTCTGACCGCCGCAGACCTCCATCACTGTCCAGCGCTGGCTGCAGCAGCCCCGTATTTGCTCGAGCAAAGCGACGCATTCACTCATCTGCCCAGCTGCAGCGTCATCGCTCCGGCTCCATCACCTTCAGAGCCACCCCGACATGCACCAGCAGCTGGTCCCCGATCTGAGCCGTCGGGACGCAGGCCAGGCTGACCTGGCGCAGGACCCCTGCAAAGGAAACATCCCCCACACGCCAGAGGGGGTCGGGGTGGTGATTGCTGCTGACTAACTCACCAGCGACGGCCAGGCACATGCCTTCCTAGTGGCGTTCAGCTCGTTCTATATGGGGTTTTGGCGCCCGTTGGCCGCTGCCTCAGATCTGCGGCACAGCCAGCAGCTGACCGATCGGGAGGCTGGCGTCATTGCAGGGCAGTTGCTGACACCAAAGCGCACGGACACCGACCTGTTGCAGGCCCAGAACGCAACGTTCCAAGAGCAACTTGTTCTGGAAGCAGCCCCCCGCCAGAAGCAGTTGATCAACGCCCTGGGACTGCGCCAGGTTCACGACCGCCTGGGCCAGGCTTTGGTGAAACGCCAGTGAGAGCGCGGCCGGGGAGATGTGCTCCCCCAAGCCATTCAGAACGGCCTCGAGCAGTGGCGCCCAGTTCCACACCCAGATCCCTTCAGCGGCAGACCACTCCAGCGGCAGGGGGTAAGTCGGCGAGGCCTCTCCCCTCTCCAGTGCCTGGGTCGCCAACCCCTCGAGTGCCATCGCCGCCTGGGCCTCGAAGCTGCAGGTTTGCTGCACCCCAAGCAAGGCCGCGAAGCCATCAAACAGCCGCCCCATGCTGGAGCAGCGATGGCGATTCACCCCGCAGACCAGGCTCTGTTCCAGTAGCGCACGATCCGCCTCAGGGAATGCGGACCACCAGGGCGTCTCCAGTGGCTGCAGCCTGGCTCGCCAGTTGGGTCCATAGGCCTCCAGCAGCATCCCCAGGGCCGCCCGTCGCGGTTCCCGTAGGGCGCGCTCGCCTCCTGGCAATGGGAATGAGCGAAGGGTGGCGACCCGCCGGTAGCCGTCGCCTTCAAGCTCCAGGGCTTCCCCGCCCCAGATCGTGCCGTCATCTCCGAGTCCAGATCCATCCCAGGCCAGTCCGCATTGCGCTCCGCTCAGGCCGTGTTCGGCCATCACCGCCAGCAGATGGGCCTGGTGATGCTGCACCTGCAGTCGCCTCGCTGGAAGGGACTGGCTGAGGTGTTCGGCGTAGGCACTGGAGCTGTAGCTCCGGTGGCGATCACTCACAATCCACCTTGGAGTGACGGCGTGGCGCCGCATCCAGGTGCGGCTAGTGCTCTCGAAATGCTCGGCACCGCAGCGACTGGAGAGATCACCAAGATCGGGGCTCAACACCCGATGCGTCTTCAGCTGTAGGGCAAAAGCACCTTTGACCTGTGCACCCACGGCCAGTTGCACCGGAGCGGAGCATGGCTGGGCTTGGGTTGGAAGGGCGAGGGGCGCGAGACCACGCCCGAGCCGCAGCACCAGGGGGGCACCGGCGGCCCAGCGCATCACGCTGTCGTCGATGCGGTTGACGATGCGTAATTCATGACTCAGCACACCATCCGCCAGGGAGGCGAGCAAGGCCTCATCGGCGTTGACATCGGCCGCAATCGGCTCCCCGGAACGATTGGCGCTGGTGCAGACCAAGGGGGAACCAACGTGCTCGAGCAAGAGCTGTTGCAAGCCACTGGCCGGGCGCATCACCCCCAACCAGGGACTTGATCCCGCCACCCGTGCATCCACACCCGCATCAGGGCTACGGCGCATCAGCACGATCGGGGCGAGAGGGGACTGCCAGAGCTCCAGTTCAGGCTCTGATGGTCGACAGATCTCCTCGAGCGCTGCTCTGCTGCTGAGTAGGGCCAGGGGTTTTTCAGGCCGCCCCTTTCTGCTCCGCAGCCTGGCCAACGCTTGGCCGTGGGTTGGATCAGCCAGGAGTTGAAAGCCACCGACCCCCTGCAGGGCGAGGATGCCCCCTGCCTGCAGTAGCTGCGTCGCGGCCTGCAGGCCTTCCCCGTAGTCCGCAATCCTTTGGTTCCAGCTCAGGCTTGGTCCGCAGGCCGGGCAGCTAATCGTCTGAGCATGAAAGCGGCGGTCCTCGGGATTGGCGTATTCCGCAGCGCAGGTGGCGCACGGCGGGAAGGCGGAGAAGCTGGTGTTGTCCCGCTCAAACGGCAACGTCTGCAGGAGGCTGTAGCGCGGTCCGCACTGGGCGCAACTGATGAAGGGATAGCCGAAGCGTCGGTTGCTCGGATCCAGAAGCTCGGCCAGGCATGCCCTGCAGAGGGCCAGATCTGGTGCGATCAGTGCCGAGGAACCCGGTGACGGCTGGGAGGGCACAATCCGGAACGGTCGCTTGCCGCAGGGGATCTGCCGCCAACCCGGTTGCACCTGGTCCATCCGACTGTGTGTTGGGGGATCCCTCAGCAGCTGTTTGAGAAACACCTCGAGTTGAGGCCTCGAGCCATGCAGCTCCAGGATCACGCCGCTTGTGTTGTTGGCGACCCAGCCACCCAGCCCCAGTCGTGTGGCCCTGCGATGGATGGCCGGGCGAAACCCAATGCCCTGCACCCGCCCACTGAGCTGCAGCTGCAGCGCCCACTCAGTTCCGCTGCTCATCCTGCAGCCAGGCCATGACAGCCTCTACCCCGACTCCCGATCGAGCAGAGATGGCAAAGACCTCTGCCTGGGGAGCCGTGTCCCTGAGATTGGCGAGGGCGGCGCGGCGATCAAAGCCCACCACCTCCTCCAGGTCGATCTTGTTGATCAGCACTGCATCGACACTTCTGAATAGGGCCGGGTATTTCAGGGGTTTGTCCTCACCCTCGGTGACCGAGATCAAGGCGATCCGCAGGTGTTCCCCCAACGCAAAAGCCGTGGGGCAGACGAGATTGCCGACGTTCTCGATCATCAAGAGATCCATCCCTTTGGTCTCCAGCTGAACAAAGGCGCGAGCCACCAGATCGGCCTCCAGATGGCAGAGATCCCCTGTCTGGATCTGCACAGACCGTGCCCCTGCACTCTTCAGACGCTGGGCGTCGTTATCGGTGGCCAAATCGCCAACGATCACCCCGATGGGTGGTCGCGGCCACTGGCGCGCCAGCTGCTCGAGAAAAGCGGTCTTCCCTGATCCCGGTGCGGAGACCAGATTCACCGCGAGCAAACCGTGTCGCTGGAAGTGGATTCGGTTGTGCAAGGCCTGTTGCTCATTGCGCTCCAGCAGGTTGCGTTGGAGAACGATCCGCGTTGGCTCTGGTGTGAGTGGAGCACCCTGCTCACAGCCGCACTGGCCACACATCAGGAGACCTCCATCGAAACCAGCTCAAGCTCGCGGCCCTCGAGAACGTCGCTGGAGAGCGCACCGCAGCGGCTGCACTGATGAATCAGATCCGTTGGCCGAAAGGCCTGGCGGCAGTGAGCGCAGAAACAGCGGGTTTTCACCACCTCCAGCTCAAGACGAGTGCTGCTCCAGGGGGGGGCTGTCGCCACCACGGCAAAGGCCTGACGCAAGGCTTCCGCATCCACGCCGGAGAGGTTGCCGATTCGCAACAGGAGCGAATGGATCGTGCTGGCTCCCTGATCCCTGGCCGCCTGTTGGGCGATGCGGCAGAGCTCATCGATCAGCGCTAACTCATGCATGACCTGATCCCCAGGCGCGGACCAGGGGCACGGCCATGGCCGCCGCTGTTGAGGTCAAGGGGGAGAGTTCCATTCCATGCTCCCAATGCAGGGAGGGGATCAGTAGCTGCCAGGCCGGTGGTCTCGAGCTGTACAAGGCCTCAGCCAGGGCCAAGAGATCCTGGGGGGTGCCCTGATGGCTCAAGGACGTCTTCGTCAGGGGGAGGCACCCCAGGGGCTCGAGTTGGGGAGAGGACCAGCGCGAACATCGCTCCGGATCGATGGTGGAGTCGATGAACAACACCCGGCTTGCGGTGGCAATCGGCTCTGCAAACTCCGGCATGAGCTGGTGGCTCGCAATCACCCGGCAGGGCACCGCTAACTCGTCCTGCAGGGCAGCAGCGATGCGATAGCCGGCGCTGTCATCACCCCTCTGCAGGTTGCCGATGCCAATCACAAGGGGCTTCAGCGCAGTGCTCATTCGCGTTTCAGCTCCTGGAGTAGATCTCCCTCTGCACTCAACAGCTGCACCTGCAGGGGCATGGCTCCTGCGGCATGTGTGCTGCAGGACAGGCACGGATCGAAGCAACGAATCCCCGCTTCGATGCGGTTGAGCAGTGCCTCGTTGAGCTGGGCCGCCTGGGTCTGCGTTGGGGTGAGGTAATGCCTGGCGATCTGGGTCACCGTGCGATTCATCGCCCCGTTGTTCTGGCCGGTGGCAATGATCAGATTCACCTTCTCAATCAGCCCATTGGCATCCACCCGGTAGTGGTGCAGCAGGGTGCCGCGGGGTGCCTCACTCACGCCCACGGCCTCCAGGCAGTTGACCTCTGCTCGGGCGCGCACGTGGGGGGAGCACAGCTCGGGATCATCCAGCAGCTGCTCCATCTGCTCTAGGCAGGCCAGGATCTCCACCAAGCGAGCCAGGTGATAGAGGAACGAGGCCGTCACCACGCGCCCCCCCCGTTGGCGGAACTCCAGCAACTCGCGATCGGCCCGTTCCGTGCCAATCCGCGTGCAGAGGTTCAGCCGGGCCAGGGGGCCGACGCGATAACTCCCGGCCTCCAGGCCTAAGGGCCGGTAGTAGGGGAATTTGAGGTAGCTCCAAGGCTCCACCGCTTCGGCGATGAAGGAGGCGTAGTCGTCTTCCCGCAAGCCATCGGCAAGCACGCCACCTTGGCTATCGATGACCCGGATGCCCTGGCAGAGGGATCCACTGGTGTGCTCCCAGCGATCGCCATGGCCGATCAACCCCACAAAGAGCGAGGGAAAGTGGCCAAAGACCTCGAGTTCTTCACGCAGTTGTCGATCGAGCAACTCTTTGAACACCCTCAGCCCCTGCTCGACAACGGCGAAGGCCTCGGGCAGTCCGGCTCGGATTTGATCGCGGGTCTCGATCGCTAATGGGCTGCGCACTCCCCCCGGGACGGCCCAGGCGGCATGGATTTTGCGCCCCCCCAAGGCCTCGATGACGCCCTGGCCGAATTGACGTAGGCGGATTCCACTGCGGGCCAGATCAGGGTTCGCCGCGATCAGACCAAAGATGTTGCGTCGTGCCGGATCACTGTTCCAGCCCAAGAGGAAATCGGGACTGCTGAGGTGAAAGAAGGACAGGGCGTGCGATTGGGTGATCTGCGCCAAGTTCATGAGGCGGCGCAGCTTCTCCGCCGTAGGGGGGATCGAGACCCCGAGGATCTTGTCTCCGGTTTTGGCTGCGGTCAGCAGATGACTGACCGGACAGATCCCGCAGATCCGGGCCGTGATGGCGGCCATCTCGGTGAAGGGTCTGCCCTCGCAGAACTTCTCAAAACCGCGGTATTCAGTGACGTGGAAGCGGGCCGTCTCCACCGCCCCCGAGGCATCGAGCTGGATCGAGATCTTGGCGTGACCTTCGATTCGGGTCACTGGATCGATCTGAATCCGGCGCCGTTGCTGGCTCGCTTCAGCCAAAACGGATCTCCCGGTTGGCCTGGAGCGGAGGCCGCTGATCCTGCAGCAGTGCCTCTAGCGCTGATCGGATCTGCGCCGCACTGGGCGGACATCCCGGCAGGAACATCTCCACGGCGACCAACTCATGGACTGGCAGGACCCGATCGAGGAGCTCAGGGATGAGACCTGGTGCATGGGGGCGTTGGGCGCTGCTGTCGGCTAGATCCAGGTAGCCGCGCCGGAGCACGGGATCGGCGCCCTGGAGCATGTTGCGCATCCCTGGGACGTTGGCCGTGATGGCGCAATCGCCAAAGCTCACCAGGATTTGTGAGTTGGCCCTCACCTGCAGCAGCAGTTCCAGGTTGTCCTCGTTGGCGACCCCTCCCTCCACGAGGGCGATGTCGACATTTTGGGGATAGAGCTTCTGGTCCGATCCCACCGGGCTGTAGACGATGTCGGCTTGCTCGGCGAGCTCCAGGAGCCATTCATCGAGATCGAGAAACGACATGTGGCAGCCCGAACAACCCGCCAACCAAACCGTGGCCAGACGCTTGCGGGGGGAGGAGGTGCTCATGGCTGCCAGTGCTGATGGGTGCGTGCCTCGACCAGGGCCTGGAGCCGCTCTGGATGACCGTGCTTTTCTGCGCTGTTGTCCCCCTTGTGGAAGAGGGCACCGGTGGGGCAGACCTCCACGCACTTGCCGCAATCGGTGCAGGCCTGGACCTCCCCCCAGGGCTCAGCCAGGCCGGAGATGATCTGGCACTGCTCGCCCCGCCAGCCCACATCCCAGACGTGGGCGCCCTCCACTTCATCGCAGACCCGAACGCAACGGGTGCAGAGAATGCAGCGGTTGTGATCCAAGCCAAATCGCGCGTGGGAAAGATCCACTGACCGCTCTGGAAATCGATAGGGGAGGCGGCTGTGATCCATGCCCACCTGCACCGCGAGGTCCTGAAGTTCACAATCCCCATTGGCGACACAGATCGCACAGACATGGTTCCCCTCGGTGAACAGCATTTCGATCACCGAACGTCGGATCTCCTCCAATTGCGGGGTGTTGGTCTTGACCCTCATCCCCTCCTGCACACTGGTGACACAAGCGGCCTGCAGCTTCTCTGTTCCTTCCAGCGCCACCAGGCAGAGACGGCAGGCCGCCACCGCTGACACCCCCTCGAGAGCGCAAAGGGTGGGAACGGAGAGGCCCTCGGAGCGGATGGCCGCCAAGAGAGTCGTTCCGGATGAGACCGCTACATCGCGGTCGTCAATGCGCAGGGTGACGATGCTCATGGGCGCCGGTCCCTCTGCAGCAAGGCGAGAAAGTCGCCCCGGTAATGACGCAGGCTGCTCAGCACTGGATTGGGCGCGTTTTGGCCCAATCCACACAAACTGGCCTCTTTAACGGTGTGGCAGAGGCTCTCCAACTGGCTTAGGTCGGAGCCTGTCCCTTGGCCCGCCAGCAGCTTGCGCAGCAGCATCTCCAGCTGGACCGTGCCGCAGCGGCAGGGGATGCATTTGCCGCAGGACTCTTCTCGGCAGAAGGCCATGAAGAAGGCGGCCAGATCCACCATGTCGGTGGTGTCATCCATCACCACCATCCCGCCCGAGCCCATGATCGTGCCGAGCTCACGCAGGCTCTCGTAATCCACAGGGGTGTCCAGGTGGCTGGCGGGGACACAGCCCCCCGATGGCCCTCCGGTCTGGACCGCCTTGATCTGATGGCCGTTCTTTGGGCCACCGGCCATCGTCTCCACAATCGTGCGCAGGCTCGTGCCCATGGGCACTTCGACGACTCCACTGCGTTGCACGTGGCCTGTCAGGGAGAAGACCTTGGTGCCTTGGCCGTAGGCCTCCAGTCCCAGACGCAACAACGCAGGGATGTTGGCGAAGGTTTCGACGTTGTTAATCAGTGTGGGGAATCCATGGACCCCTTGCTCTGCCGGAAAGGGCGGACGGGGTCTGGGCACACCCCGCCGTCCCTCGATCGAATGGATTAAGGCGGTTTCCTCTCCGCAGACATAGGCGCCGGCTCCCACGCGAAGCTCCAGATCAAAACGGAAGCCGCTAGCGCCCACCGAGCCACCAAGCCAACCGCTCTGCCTGGCCTGCTCGATTCCCCGCCGCAACCGCTCAATCGCCAGGGGGTATTCACCGCGGACATAGATCCATCCCCGCTCTGCCCCCACAGCGAAGGCTGCAATCACCATCCCCTCAAGCAGGGTGTGGGGGTCTCCCTCCATCACCGTGCGATCCATAAAGGCACCGGGATCGCCCTCATCGGCGTTGCAGACCACGACCTTGGAGTCCCCCGGCATGGCGGCGACGGCGGCCCACTTCAAACCCGTGGGATAGCCCGCGCCGCCGCGACCCCGTAGCCCACTGCGCCTGACGCGCTCGATGATGGCCAGGGGATCGTTCTCCTGCAGAACACGCCGCAGCTGGAGGTAGGCACCGGCTGCCTCGGCCTCCTCCAATGACTCGGGGTCAATGCGCCCGCACTGCGCCAGCACCAGGCGCCGCTGCAGGGCGAGGAAGGGTTCCTCAGGCAGGATCTCTCGACTCCCGGAGGGTTGCCATGCGATCAGGGCACCGCGACTCAAGGTTGTCTCAAGCTCCGTGGGGAGGGACTCCAGCGCAGAGTGCTCAAGAGCCATCAACCGGGATCCAGCCTCGGTATCGATGACCATCAACGGCCCTTCGCTGCAGGGGCCCAGACAGCCGACCCCTTTGACCGATAGGCCTGCTTCACCCTGCCTGGCGACGGCAGCGCAGTGCTGCAGCAAGCCCTCACTCCCTCGGCTGCGGCAGCTGGTGGACGTGCAGAAACGAAGGCCGCTTCTCATGGCTTCAGCCTTCGAAGACCAGCAAGCGCTGTGGCACTGGTCTGGTGAGTCCAGATGTCGCCATCGACAACCAGCAGTGGTCCTCCGCTGCAGCTGCCAATGCAGCGCACCGAGCCCAGCTCGCACCAGGGCTGCTTGAGGGTCGTCTGGAGTGCCTTGAACAGGAGGCCTGCGCCCTGAACATGGCAAGCCGTGCCGGTGCAAACCAGGCACTGATGCCGAGGTGGAGGACTGAGGCGAAAGAGGTGATAAAAACTCGCCGTGCCCTGCACGCGGCTCAAAGGCAATCGCAGGAGACCGGCGACATGGCGCAGCAGGCTGGGGCTGAGGTGGCCATAGATCTGTTGAGCGGCGGCGAGCACCTCCAGCAGGGCCTCGGCTCGGTAGCCGTGACGCCTCAGAACTGGATCTAACGCATCAAAAACAGGCGACATCGCCCCAGCTCGCTCATCTCCGCAAGGTATTGAGGAGATGACTGGCGAACGGCAACCTCAGCAGAGCTGCTGCTCAATGCTGGCAATGGCCAGTCGTGTCTTGATCACAGCATCGGGATTGAGGCTGATGGAGTCGATGCCTTCCTTGACCAGGAACTCCGCGAACTCTGGATAGTCACTCGGGGCCTGTCCGCAGATTCCGATCTTGGAACCGCATTGCTTCGCGGTCCGAATGGCCAAGCGCACCATCTCCAGTACTGCTGGGTGACGTTCATCAAAGAGCTCGGCCACCAGAGCGGAATCCCGGTCCAGGCCCAAGGTGAGCTGGGTGAGGTCATTGGAGCCGATGGAGAAGCCATCGAAACGCTGGGCAAAGGCTTCGGCCGCCATGACGTTGCTTGGCAGTTCACACATCACATAAACCTCAAGACCCTGCTCTCCTCGCACCAGACCATGGAGGGCCATCTCCTCCAGCACCCGATCCCCCTCTTCCGGGGTGCGGCAGAAGGGCACCATTGGGATGACATTGCTCAGTCCCATGTGCTGGCGAACAGCGATGAGGGCCTTGCATTCCAAGGCGAACGCCTCACGAAAGGCCGGTGAGGTGTAACGCGATGCACCACGCCAGCCGAGCATCGGGTTCGCCTCGACTGGCTCAAATCCGCTGCCCCCCAGCAGCTTGGCGTACTCGTTGCTTTTGAAGTCGGAGAAACGCAGGACCACAGGCCTTGGGTAAAAGGCTGCGGCCAGACGTCCGATTCCCTGCGCCAGTCGATCGACGTAGTAGTCGGCGGGGTTGGCGTAGCCGGCCGTGAGCTGGAGGATCGCCTGCTGCTCGTCCTGGCTCACCACCCGGTTGAGGTGGAGCAACGCCATCGGATGCACACGGATCTGATTGGCGATGATGAACTCCAGCCGGGCCAGGCCCACGCCATCGCATGGAATGGCCGCAAGGTTGAAGGCCTCCTCCGGGTTCCCCACATTCATGAGGATCTGGGTTCGAGTCGCGGGCAGATCCCCCACAGCGCTCTCCTCCACCCGGAAGGGCAGGGCACCGCGATAGACGCGCCCCTCATCACCTTCGCAACAGCTCAGCGTGATGGTTTCTCCATCCAGGATGCGCTCTGTCGCCTGGTCCGCGCCGACGACGGCCGTGATGCCCATTTCCCGAGCAATGATCGCCGCATGACAGGTGCGGCTGCCTCGATTGGTCACCACACCGCTGGCCCGCTTGAGCACCGGTTCCCAGTCGGGATCGGTGCGATCGGTCACCAGCAGGTCACCGCTTTGAAAACGGTGAATCTCACTGGGGTGATGCAGGATCCGTGCTGCGCCACTACTGACCGATGTCCCGATGGCGCGTCCTCTGCAAAGCAACGCCGCGTCATGGGGGTCGAGATGCCAGCTCCGCAGCACGTTGACGTCTCGGCGAGATTTCACCGTTTCAGGTCTGGCCTGAAGGATGAAGAGTTCTCCGGTCTTGCCGTCCTTGGCCCACTCAATATCCATCGGTGTGGCTTGCCCGTGTCGCTCGCTGTAGTGGGCCTCGATCTGGCAAGCCCAGCGGGCCAATTGCAGGACCTCCGCTTGATCGAGGGCAAAGCGTTGCCGATCGCAGGCCGGCACCGATTCGTTCCGGGTTGATCCCGCTTGCGCGTAGACCATGCGAATGGCCTTCTCTCCCAGCCGTTGGCTGACGATCGGTGCAAAACCCTCGAGAAGGGTCGGTTTGAAAATCAGGTATTCATCAGGATTGACGGCTCCTTGCACCACGTTCTCGCCCAAGCCGTAGGCCGCCGTGAGAAGAACCACATCACGAAACCCCGACTCGGTATCGAGGCTGAACATCACCCCCGAGCAGGCCAGATCGGAGCGCACCATGCGCTGAATGCCGATCGAAAGGGCCACATCGAAGTGATCAAAGCCGTTCAGTTGCCGGTAGGAAATGGCCCGGTCGGTGAACAGTGAGGCATAGCAACGCCGGCAGGCCTCTAGCAGTGCTGCCTCGCCCTCCACATTGAGATAGGTCTCCTGCTGACCGGCAAAGGATGCCTGTGGCAGATCTTCAGCAGTGGCGCTGGAACGCACAGCCACAGCAGGTGATCCCAGCTCTCGGTAGTGCAGCAGCAGTTGCTCCTCAAGCTCGATCGGCAGGGGTGCCTTGAGAAGGAGGTCGCGAGCGGCGGCTCCAGCTTGTTGAAGTGCGGGGAGCTGCTCTGCGTCGAGACCATCGAGGCAGTCATGCAGGCCTTGGCTGAGATGGGCGGAATCCAGGAGAACTCGGTAGGCGTGAGCGGTCGTTGCAAAGCCCGAGGGAACCTTGATGCCTTGGTTTGATAGCTCTCGGATCATCTCGCCGAGAGAAGCATTCTTGCCGCCTACAAGTGAGATGGCTTCGAGGCCAACCTGCTCAAACGGGAGGACTAACCGGAGTGCTGGAGAACTGATTGCTTTCACTTCGGTCACTACACTCTGTCTTCAAAGTAGTGAGAACCGCTTTCTCTGAACGCAGCTTTGATGCTGAGTTGGCGGCGAATCTAATCGACCTTTGTTTCTCTAGGACAGCAGGTTGACCGCTGGGCGATTCATGTTGCTGTGGATGTGCAGCATTGAACGCCAACGCCTTCGATACTGCTGAAGGTTGAGAGGTGAATGAATGTGGGTCAATGGATGATTGGCGCGTCTGTGGTTCGTTTTTAGTTGGTGCTGGAGGTGCGGCAAAGCTTCCGCCAACGTCTGAGCCCCCAGCACGGCTGACCTGGTCGAGGTCCCATGGAGAGGAGTTGGACCAGAGCCTGTCTGCAGATGGAGCCCATGACGCAGCCGATTCGTTCCTCGGCGGGAGTCATCCGCTGACGAGACGGGACGAGCCAGTCGCGGCCTTGCCGGGGCGCTTCCTATTGGATCAGGACGGTTCTGCCTGGGATTGTCTTTGCGGCCAGGGTGGATATCAAGGTGACTTGCAAGGGTTTCTGCTGGAGCTGGAGCAGAAGCCTGAGTTTCGAGCCGGCGTGATGCTGCAGGCCCTGAGTCGATTGAGGGATGTACTGAAGTCCGAGCCAGAGGATGCGGCACTGGAGACGATGGTGCCATTGCTGATGCGTGACGCACTGGTGATCTCTCGGGCGCTGTTGGAGCGGTTGCGCTGATGGAGAGCGTCTCAAGCGATCAGGTCGATGAGCTGATTGGTTTGCTGGTGGCCCTGGCCATCGAGCATGTGGTGCAGGAGCGGTTGACCCATCAAGAGGCACGCCTGATTCGTGCAGCTCTTGCGGATTCAGAACTGGATGCGCAGATCAATACAGCAAAGGAAACGGTGCTGGCGGCCTTGTTAATTACCGTGCCAGATGTTTTCAATGCAGCCCTAGGTTTTGATTGAGCCGAGGCTCTGCTGAGGGTGGTGCATGTGACCTCTCAAGCACGCCTGCTGCAGCGTTGAAAACCAAGTCCTAGAGACGGACAAGTTCCTCCGAGTCAGGGGAACCTGTCTGGGTTGATTCAGAATTGAACTAGCCCTCGGATCCATCCACAAGGACGAGTGCTTCCATCAGGCTGTGTTCAATGCCACGCAACGTGTCGACCAGTGACAGGGCGGCGTCTTCGTCACTCCAGCCATGAATGCCCATCAGCTCATTGTGGATGGCTTCAATGGACAGCGACAGTTCATCGGTGAGCAAGGTCAAGCTCTTGCTGTGTTTTACGGCGGCATTCAGGCGATGTTTTAGCAAATCACGCCTTGATAGAGCTTTCATTGGGCTAGGCCAATTGGATCTATTGCTAGTCAACACAATCCATCTGTTCAATCGATGGTTGATGCCAGGGATACGCCTCAGAAGTGCGGCCGAATGCCGCACTTCTTGCACTCCTTGCCGTTATCGACAGCTGATCACTTGGCCCAACCAATCGATCCGGGTCGTGCCTTGATGCTCCCAGAGTTCAACGCCTGGCGCCCTGTAGCGGGCGCCGCTGCCGGTTAGAGCGATGTGTTGATCGCCGATGGCCAGATCTGCCCCTGTTGGTGTGTAGGCCACCGAGACTGGTTCGCTCCTGCCGGCGCACTGCAGGGAGTGCCGCCAGAAGACGCTCAAGGTGTAGTCCCCCTCGCGGGTAAAGCGCAGGCCCTGCTCGCTGTTGCTGCGCTGATAGCTCTGTCCTTGTTGATCGGCCGGGAAGTGAAAGGCCCAGCGCTTGCCCATCTGAACGTTGACGTTCCCCTGGTGTTGGGAGAACTGGCAGGGACCGGACTCCAGGGCAATGGTGTGGTCGTGGCGGCTGAGCTGGCAGTAGGCGACCGTGTTGTCGGCGCGGGCCGGAGGCTGCTGGCTCAGGGCGGCGATCCCGATCAGGGTCAACAGCGGCAGGACTGAGCGGCGCATGGCTCCTGGGCCGGTTCTCCCTGCTATAGCCCAGCAAAAACCCCTGGACCCAAACGAGCCCAGGGGTTGCGGTTTCCTCTGGAGCGTCAGTCGCTCACTTCTTGGTCAGGGCAGCGGCTCCGCCGAAGGCTGCACCGACGATGGCGATGACGGCAAGGATTTCCATGGCAGGGGGGTGAGGTGGTGGTTGTGCGTTGACTGTCTCCCCCGATGGACCTTTGGGTTTGTTCAATCTGAACCCCGTTCACAGAATCCGGTTGTCGTTGCTACGGATGGGGAAAGTCGTCGGCAGTTGCGCTCTTTCTCGGTGCGCACTTCTACCTGTTTTTCAAGAGGTGTTTAAAGCGGACAGTTCGCTGCTGTTGCGCTGCCAACCCTGAATAGACCATCCCCGACAACCGCTCATGCCTGCGTCCCCACGTCCTGCTTCCCAACACGATCGCCCTGCGGTGCAGCAGGCCATCTGGAGCTGGCGTGAGGAGGTGATGCGCCATCCCCACTGCCATCCGGCTGCGCTGCAGCGCGCGCTCAATCCCAGTGAGGGCGTTCCCGTGCGCTAGGTCCTTCTGCGGCTTGCTTTAGGCCCCGGCGCTGTGCCTGGATGGAGGCATGACGCCTGAACTGGCTGCTGACGTTCTGGAGGCTCTGCTGCTGCTCCATGAGGAGCTCTCAGCGGATCCGGAGGCCCCTTGGTACGTGGGAATGCCGGATCAGACCCAGGTGCTGCATGACGAGCTCTGGCTGCTGGCTGGGGCCAATCCCGGAATCAAGAGCGCGGCCTTAGTGGAGCTTTGGTACGGCAAGGGACGCTCCAAGCTTCTGCCGGTGGAGTGCACCGGTGAACTGGTGAGCAGCCGGCATCAGTTGGTCTGAGCCTGCCCCCTGGTGATCGGCATGCAGCCGCCCTAGCTTGCGGTCAGCAAGAACGTTGAACCATGCAACGCAGCGATCTTGATTCTTGGATTCAGGAAATCCCCTCGACCTATCACGCCAAGATCACAACCCTGAGCGAGAAAGCCTCAGAGGTTGATCAGCTCAAGGCCCGGATTCAGGCTTTGGAGGATGAAAACGAAGACCTCAAGCGCAAGCTCGCGATTGCCTCACCGCAATAGCGTCCTACGAACTGCTAAGGCCGATGGACGTGTTGTTCCTGGTCTCTAGCGTGCGTCCGTAGCCAGAACTTGTGGAACGCAGGTCATGGGTACGGGATGTAGCGCCGCCGGTAGGAGTACCGGCGGTTTTTTATTGGCGAAAGCATTGATTACTCGTCAGCTGTGCCTGAGCCACCCCAGTTCGGGCTGTGCTTGATCACAGCAGTGCAGAACTCCAGCAGCTCCTGCGGCGTCATGTCGTGCTTGGCGTCATTGGTGCGCCAGGCGCAGATCACGAAGTTGGGTTCCGGTTGCTTGGAGGGTTGATCAAGGGTGGGGAGCATCGCGTAGCGCTTCTTGCTCTCACCTTTGCCCGTGGCCGCATCGCGGTTGTCGTAGGTGCCGATCAGCTCCCAGGCGAGCCATTCGCCGGTCCAGTGGTCGCGGCCTTCTGAGGCCAGCACCGCCTCGTGGATCGCCAGGCGGTACTGCTGCACGTTGCCCACGCCACCGCGTTTCTGGTCTCGCTTGGACAACGTCACCGCCTTGCGCTGCACCCAGCCCGGGTAGGTGCCTTTCGCGGCATCCGGCATCCAGTCGGGGGCGGGAGTGTTCATCGTGAAGCCTCCTGATCTAGGCCCGCTGGGCACTCATGGCCTTGTAGCCCGGGTACTGGTGTTCAGCGATGGTCCGTGCTTCGGCTTGGGTGTGGGCCTGCACTTGAACCTGCAGGGTGCGGCCCTTATCGATCAGCTTCACTGCCCAGGTCGCCTGTGCCATCGCCCTAGTCCCCGCTGCTGAAGTTCAGCACCAGATCACCGGCGTCATCGCGCTCGATCGTGAACTTGAAGGAATCGACCGTGCCGCTCCAGACCCCTTCCTCGGGATCGGCCGACTCCCCGCGCTGTTGGGAGACGTCGTGGTCAAAGAGCTGCTCAAAGACATGGGCCGCGACGATCGCCGCCTGGTCCTCATCCATCTCATCGAGCTCATGGGGCTCGACCGTGCAGCCCTCGAGGGTCTCGGCATCAAGCACGTTCCCCGATCCCAGATCTTCCACGAGGGCCAGCAGTGCGTCGTCCATCGGTTCAGGGTGCCTGCCCTCATGGTGAATCCAGCGGCCCCGGCCGTCCAGGGTTGCTGCATGCAAATCCAGGCGTCCTCGCCAACATGGAGTGAGTGCGGTTGGTCTTGGATGCGACGTCTCCTCTCGCTGGCCGGGATCAGCCTGGCTCTGGCCCTGAGCGGTTGCGGCGGCAGCTCTCCCAAGACCACGGCCAGTGGCGCGCCGGCCATCACGGCTCCGATCACGATTGAGCTGGATCAGAACATCCCCGCCAAGAGCCAAGGGGTGATGGTGCGCGGCGATGAGCGCACCACTTTTCAAGTGGGCTTTGGCCGGCTTGGGGTGACCTGTGCCAAGACCCGTTTCGAGGAGGGCTACACCCCCCTGGGTTCCTTCAAGGTCAACGCGATCCTCAGCAAGGACCGCTTTGAGATGGATCCCAAACTGATCGCCCAGTCCGGCAAGAGCAAGGCGGAGCTCAAGGAGACGCTCTTCAAGAACATGAACGCCATCGACTTCAAGGGCGATGGTGAGGTCGGTGAATACGGAATCGGCTACATCAGCCTGGAGCCGATCGACAGCGTCAAGCAGCCCTTTGCCTTCAACACCTACGACGGCAAATTCCGCTGGTACAGCTTCGCTATCCACGGCAGCAACAACGAACAGCGCATCGGCGAGCAGGTCACCGGCGGCTGCCTGAACGTCTCTGAACCCACCCTCAAGGCGATGCTTGCCTCGGTGCAACTCGGCGATCAGGTGGAGGTGAAGACCGATGGCCCCTGTACCCCGTAGGCCGCTGAGCATCGATCACGCCCAGCGCGTGCGGAGCCTCTGGACAGCCTGGTTTCTGTGCCTGCTGTTTCACACCGATCTGGGATTGATGCCGCTTTTCCATGGCCTCTCCCCTGAGATCGAGAGCCATGTCGCCACCGAACGTCTGCCCCTGGTGTTCTGGGCGATGCTGCTCTACTTCCTCGTTCCGCTTGGGGCCTATGTCCTGAGCAGCTACGCCTCCAGTGCCCCGGGCTGGCGGCGCTGGCGCTGGTTTCAGTTCGGTCTGAGTGTCGTCTACACCCTGACCAACACTGCCCATTTCGTCGTTGACATCCTGATCCCTGATTCGCGCTCCGATCAGGTGCTGCTGATGGCAGTGATGTTGGTGCTGGGGTTACTGATCAACGTCGAGAGCTGGCGTTGGTGCCACACCAAATCGTCGTGGCAGATTTGAGGCAGTGCCCTGAGCTGCGATGCCCCTGATCAACGTGCGTACCTCGTTGCCTGAGCTGGCCGATGCCGCTGGGTTGCTGAAGGAACTCTCGGCGGCTCTGGCCCAGCAGACCGGCAAGCCGGAGTCCTACGTGATGACCCTGCTGGAGACGGCGGTGCCGATGACCTTCGCCGGCAGTAGTGATCCCTGCGCCTACGTCGAGATCAAGTCGATTGGTGCCCTCAAGCCCCCGGCGATGACCGCGGCCTTCTGCGATCTGATCGAAGCGCGAACGGGTATCCCGGCCAATCGCATCTATGTGGCCTTCGAGGATGTCAAAGCCAGCAGCTGGGGCTGGAACGGCAGCACCTTCGGCTAGGGCTGATGCAACGTCTGAGCGGCTTGCTTCCTTTGGCCTTGCTTCTGGTCTGGGGGTGCACGCCCTCTCCCTCCTTGAAGCGCCTGGTCTGCAGTGGACCCGGCCGCCAGGAGGTCGTCTTTGATGCGCGCAGCGGCCGCCTCTATGCATTCATTGAGCCCCTGAACGCCTACCGGCCGACGCCCGAGCTGCGCTTCTCGGTGCAGACCGCCTCTTCCCTGCGGGGTGATGAGCTGCGGATTGAGACGCGGGTGGGTGAGTTCAGCCGTGAGGGTGACGCCTCCAGCTGGCAGGCCGTGGATCCCCCGGTGGGCAGCGATGAGACCTTCAACCTCAAGAGCCTGACGTCCCAGCTGCGGATGGTCTCGGATCGGCCCGTGCGGCCCGTCGACAAGGAGGGCCGCTGCGAGCTCGCCCCCCTGCAGACCTGAGGACCTACTCCAGCCCGGCGCGCACCTTCTTGACCGCCAGACCGGCTTCGGTGGCAGTGCCGCCGGCCAGCAGCAGCAGGCCGATCAGCCCCACCAGCTGGTTCTGGGCTTCGGCGGCGGGTTCGGCGTCCTGGCCGAGCACCGCTCCGGCGACAAACCAAGCGGTGGCCAGGGCCGAGGTGATCCAGTAGGCCTTCCAGCGCCGTTGGTAGAGGTAGCCCGCCCCCAGGCCCGGCACCACGTTCAAGAGCACCGCCACCCAGCCGGCGGAGGCGGCCAGGATCTGTTCGCGGCTGGGCATGGCTGGATGTCGTTGGGCGCAGACCCTAGGCAATCCACTGCAGGGCGACCGTTCGCTGACGCGGCCCGTCCAGCTCCACCAGGATCACGTCTTGATAAGTCCCCAGCACCGGCGTCCCGTCTTGGACGGCCACCATCACCTGGTTGCCGAGCAGCAGCGCCTGCAGGTGGGCGTGGGCATTGCGGGGTTCATCGGCAGGGATGTTGGGCCGAAGCTCGAGGTCGTTGTGTTTCCAGGGGCGCTGGGCAGGGGCGATCTCAGCAAGCCAGGCCTCGAGGTCCCAGATCAGACGCTCCTCCATCTCGTTGATGATCACGGCCGTTGTGGTGTGCTGCCCGCTGATCAGCACCGTTCCGTCCTTCTCCCCTTGCTTGGCGATGAAGCGCTCCAGGGCTTCGGTGAGAGCGATGCACTGAAAGGGGCGTTGTGTTGGGATCTGCAGGCGTTCAACGGTCATCGCGGCACCCTCTGGCTACGGTCAGCATGAGCGGTGGCAGGGGCGATGGAGCGTTGGCGGTCCTGCCCAGCCCTGGCTGACAAAGACGAGGCTTTTCTGGCGGCCGTCGCGGACTATCTCGTTCAACTCGAGGCCCTCTCTCCAAAGCAACGCCACTGTCTGGCGCTCTTCAAAGCTGCCGAGTTGGTCAATGCCTTGATCCAGATCAAGGAGCGCCGCGAAGCGGAGGATCGAGTCGGCCCGGAATTGGCCCATCGCTCCTTTGCTCTGGTTCGTTCTGTCATCCGCAACCGCAGCCTTCCCTATGCCGGCAGCGAGAGCCAGTGCCTCAGGGATCCGCAACTGACGGCGGTCATCGATGAGGGTTGTCGTTTGTTCCATCTCGGCAAGACGAACAAAGAGCTCTATCAACAAGCCTTAGCCCTTTCGGCGGCCCAGTGCCTGGCCTTGCAGGATCAGCTCGGGCCAGCACTGGATCAGTACCTCCAGGGGGCGGGACTGGAGCTGCCTGAGACGTTGATCGCATCCGTGCGTGCGAGCTTCATCGACGCCTACCGCAGCTAGCGCCGTTTGCGTTTGTCCCGCTCGCGTCGGTTGGCCTTGCGGGTGCCGCCGTACTGATAGCCGGGCTCTTGGCTCTGGCGTTGCCAACAGGCCGGACAGGCGAAGCGCCAGCTGCCACTGGCCTGCGTGCGGATCCGGTAGTGCAGCTCCCCGCTCTGCAGGCAGAAGTCGCAGTTCATGGCTGGCTGAATTCCATCCACCAGCCGCTGCCGGGACCCTCGACCATCCAACGCCGGCCCCAGTTGCGCTCGGAGTAGCGCTGCGCCCGGCCGCTGCCGAGGGCGGTGCTGACGTAGCCGCCGCCCACGAGATCCGCCTCGCCGTTGGGGTCGTGCATCAAGAAGGTGCGGCTGCTGGGCTCCCAGCCCACGACCACACTCCAGTGGCCCACGCCCGTGGGTTGCTCCACTGGCCCGAGGTGCAGCCAACCCACCGGTGCCGGGATACCGCGTTCCAGCTGGTCAATGAGGTCCTGAATGGTTCCGTCCTGGCGGAAGCGGGCCGCCAGCCCGCAGGCCTCGATCGCCAGCAGTTGGGCAGAGGCCTCCGTGCTTTCGCCATAGCGCTGGACGATCGCGAGGTACTGGTCGTCGATCTGGCCGCTACCGCTGAAGCAGCCCGGCCGCAGAAACTCCACCGCCATGGCGCAGCTGGAGCTGAAGCACATCCGCGGGCCGTGCGCCGTGGCGCTGTTGTTCTGGCAGCAGTAGGGCACCGCCAGGGCAGTGGCGCTGTGGCGTTCAGCGTGTCGGATCTCGGCGGCGCGGCGCTGGATCAAGCCTGGCAGGGGATGAATCCAGCGGGGCAGTTCCTCGCGGATCACCCGCCCTGCGGGCTCCCCGGCCAGCAGTCGTCTGCGCAGGGTCGAGCGCCCCAGGGCTCCAGCTCCGACGTTGAAGCAGAAGCTCAGCAGCGCATCAAATTGCCCCTGGTTCAGGGGCACGCCCGCCAGCAGCGTCTTCAGGGCCCGCCCGCGGTCCTGTAGATCGTCCAGCAGCCAGCGTTCGGCCTGCGCCTGGCTGATGACCAGACCAGGCCGGACCTCGGCTCCGGTGTGGCCGTAGCCAATGGTCCAGGGCTCTGCGCCGCTGCCGGGATCCGGGTAGGCCTCGAGCCGGCAGCCCTCAAGGCGTCTGAGCAGGTCCAATCCGGCGGCGCTGATCTCCATGGCGAGGGGGTGCAAGGACCCCAAAGGGTTCCGGCTCCCATGGCTATCGATGTTGCAGACGCGATCCCTCCCAGCCCTGCAGCATGGTCCTATCGAGCGCAGCGTCATGAGTCCGATCTTTCCCTGCCGCCGTTGCGGGACCTTTATCGAGCGCTCCACCCAGCACTACCGCAGCGTCAAAGGTCAGGTGCTCTGCTCGAGCTGTCTGGATGCCCAGACGGTGGCTGGAGCGACAGTTCTGCAGCGTCTCAAGGCGAGGTTGGTTCGGCCGTTTCAGCTGAAGTGAGAGCGGATGTCGCCTGGGCGGTTATCTCGTCCTGGCCGCCTCGCGCCAGCAGATTTCGGATCCATAGGGTTGCGCCAGTCACACCCGAGCGATGAGCGAAGCGAACGACAGCCAGCAGAACTGCGGCGGCAAAAAGAAGGCGATGCTCGTCTACGGCGTGGCTCAGATCTCGGCCACGGTCGTCTCCGCTATCGCCCTGGCCTCGATCGCCGTTGGCGTCTGCGCGCTGAAGCAACAGAGCAAGCTTTTCAACGGATGTGTGGAAGAGGTGGTGGCCGAGGGCAAAACCAACGCCCAGGCCGTCCGCTACTGCAACGGCGGCAACTGATCGTTTGTTTTTCATAAGGTCCGCCGCAAACGCGGTGGTGGCCTCACGGCTGGCCAGTGGAGCCGGTCAGCGCCCTTGGTTTGCCCTTGTTCTGTCGCCCAGGGGGAGTTAGGGCGGGGATAGCTGCCAGCTCCGGATGCCGGAATCACGCATCGCGCACACGGCGAAGGGTTCAACCCTGGATTCGTTGGGGGGGAACTTCTTCAGGGTCTGCGACCCGCAGGGGCACTGCCAATCCGTCGAAGGCCTGTGGAACGCCGAGGAGGTGCTCCGGCGCAATGAGCGACCCAGCACCACGAAGCGCAATTGCCTGATGCCCAAGCCGATCAGGCGACCTGTTGGCGAGTGGTGAGCCGCTGATCCCTGCGGCTGGTCCCTTGCAAAACCCATCCTGCTGTAGTACACCTGTACTCTGCTTGTGGTGGATTGATGGAGGAGGCTTGGCTGCGGGATCCCAGGGCCGGTTGGCAGGTTCGCTTTCACAAGGATCAGCGCACCTGGGGCCGTGAGACCTGGGTGTTTGTGGACACGGGTAAGGCCATGCCTGACCACCTGCCGCTCCTCAAGGAGCGCTATCACCTGCGTCGCGCCGATGCCCGGGTCCTCTGGGAAGGCTTGATGGCCCAGGGTTGGCTCAAGACGCGCCCCGCCTGGGGCGTCTATGCCGAGCCGTAGGCAAGAAAAAAGCCCCGCCGAAGGCAGGGCTAGGGGTCAGGAACGATCCGGGCGTCTGTCCTCGTTTCGACTCCGGATTGGAGTTCCTCACTCCTCACACAACAGAACTATCCCGCCCGAGCAGCCGGAGGCAAGTCGCCTGTGTGCGGAGCTCTGACTGCCACTCTCCGGGGAGGCGCCATGAAAAAAGCCGGTCACCAGTCCGGCTTTGTTCTCCCTGTGCTTGCCAAGGCACACAACAGTCATGGCTCAACTCGGTGGCCAGGAGCGATGAGCCGAAGTACCTGAATCAGCAGGGCCCCGGAACCCTCCGGTGTTCAGTCACGGAACACCGATGGACTCACGCCGTTTAGTCGTCTGGATCTCCGCTGGGATCTTGAGCTTCCAGGGCTTCGCTCTGGCCTTTGATCTGCTCAATTGCACCGCCCTGACCTGGGTGCAACTGCATCGCTCGGTTCCCCTGGAGCCCTGCAGACGTCCCAATGGCCGGATTGATGCCGCGGTCAACCATGGTCTGAGCGTGCTGGCTGGTTTAGCCCTGGGCAGTCAGTCCAAGCCGGCTCCTTAGATCACCTGCAGCGCGAGCAGCAGGATGACCCCTCCAAGCCCAGCTAGACCCAGCAGCAGGGAGAGAACACGTCCCTCCAGCAGCCAGGGCAGGAGGTTCGTGGCGTGCAAGCCGATCAGCGTGCCCGCACCGAGCAGCAACACGACGAAGGACGTTCGCCGTTCCCTAGTTGGTGACTGTTCCACATCCACCAACTAGCCAGAGACCAGCTCTTTAAACAGTTGCGAGGCTGCGGTTGGCGATCTCGCGGCCTCTGCGCATCCTGCAGGCAGGGCAGGACTTGGGTGTGGTGAGAATCGATCGAGGGGCCACCTGGCTTGCTCCGGTGCGGCTGTTTCTGCGCCAGAACCTGGCCATTCAGATCCTGGAGGGCCTGGTGGCCGGGATCCTGGTGGGCCGGCTGCTGCCCGCCTCGGCCCTGGCGCCGTTGAGTGGCCTTGGGGATGGCTTCATTCGGCTGTTTCAGATGCCGGTCCTGCCCTTTTTGAGCGTGTCCTTGATCGCCGGGGTGGGGCGCCTGCAGTTCGCTCAGGCCAGCCGGTTGCTGGGCCGCTCGGCCCTGGTGCTGATCGGCTTTTGGCTGGTGGTGCTGCTGGCGGTGTTGCTGGTGCCCTTGGGCTTCCCCAGCTGGCATGACGCCTCGTTCTTCAAGCCGAGCCTGCTGCAGGCCCCCAAGCCCCTGGACCTCACCGAGCTCTTCATTCCGGTGAACCCCTTTGCGGCCTTCGCGGAGACCCAGATCCCGGCGGTGGTGCTGTTCTCCCTGGCGCTTGGCATTGCCCTGATCGCCGTTCCAAAACGGCAACCGCTGATCGACGTCTTTGACCGGATCGCCGAGGCCCTACTCGGCATCTCCGCCTTTGTGGCCCGTTTCACCCCGCTTGGGGTGTTCGCGATCCTGGCGACAGCCAGCGCCTCGATCGAGAGCTCCCAGCTGCCGCGACTGGCGGTCTATGTCGTGCTGCAGGGCGGGATCGCGCTGCTGCTGGCTGGCTTGTTTTTGCCCCTGGTGATTGCCGGGGTGACGCCGATTCCGGTGCGCCAGTTGCTGCGCAGCTTCCGCACCCCACTGACCATCGCCTTTGCCACCGCGAACATGCTCGTGGTGCTGCCGATCTTGGTGGAGCTCTCCAAAAAGCTCCTCTACGAGGCCCGTGCGGCGCACCTGGCTCCAGGGGTGAGCGAGCAGGAGCTCAAGGATCAGGTGGACCTTCCCGTTGAGGTGCTGGCGCCGCTGGCCCTGGTCTTTCCGGACATGGGGCGCCTGCTCTCCCTCGCCTTTGTGCCCTTTGCCGGTTGGCTGACGGGAAACTCCATCAGCCTGCAGGAGATGCCGGGCTTCCTGCTGACGGGTCTGGCCAGTGCCTTCCTTGAGGGGATTTTGGCGATGACCTTTCTGCTGGATCGCATGGGCCTGCCGAGCGATCTGGTGCAGCTCTACATCGCCATTGATCAACTGGCGGTGGCGCGTCTGGGCACCCTGCTGGCCTGCATGAGCGTCATCGCCCTGGTGATCATCGGCACCTGGGTGTCGCTTGAGGGGTTTCCCAAGCGCTTCAGGCGCCTGGTGCCGGCGGCCACTGCCCTGGCGGTCTTCCCGGGATTTGTTCTCTTGAGCCGTGTGGGCTTCCAGCTGCTGCCCAAGCCGGTCAATAGCGCCCGCGACCAGTTGATGCACCAGGACTTTGCCCTGGCCAAGGGCCGCGCCCCTGTGGTGCAGGGCTGGTCGCCCGTGGATCAGCCGGGGGATTGGCAGGCGATTCGCCGGGCCCGGGCGATTCGCTACTGCGTCCATGAGCAGGACTATCCGATGGCCTATCGCAATGCCGATGGCGAGCTGGTGGGAGCCGATGTGGAGATGGGGATGCTCTTTGCCAAGCAGATGGGCCTCAAGCCCAGTTATGTCCTGATCGACCGGATCGGCAACGCGAACGACCCCCGCCCTGATGGGCTGCAGGCCCTGGAGCGGGGCTACTGCGACCTCAAGCTCTCCAGTGACGTCATGGCGCCGATGCAGGCGGCCCGCACTCGCTTCACTGATGCGCACCTGACCTACGGCGTTGCCCTGCTGATCAAGGGCTCAGCCCTGAGCAGCAAGCGCCAGTGGAGTGATCTGGTGGAGGTCCAAGGTCTGCGGGTGGGCCTGGGGTTTGAAGCCCCATTCCTGCTGCGCCTCGTTGCCGGCTGGTTGCCCCAGGCCAAATTCATCAGCTCCCAGGGGACCGATGCATTGCTGAAGGCGCTGCAGGAGGGCCGGCTGGATGCGGTTTTGGTGACGGCGCAGCAGGGGGCGTCCTGGAACGTGCTCCAGCCCAACCTCACCTTGTTGGTGCCCCAGCCGCTGAAAAGTCTTCCGGCGGCCCGGCAGTTGCCGTGGAAGAGCGCCGCCTTGGCGGGGGTCTGGAATGCCTGGCTGCGCTTCCAGGAGATGGATGGCACCCGTCAGACGGTCTACCGCCACTGGGTCGAGGGCATTGAGCTCCGCAAGGACAAGTCCTGAGGCCAGGGAGTGCCGCTTGAAAAGCACGGGAAACCGTCGCCCCCAATACCCCCAGGTCGCTTCACAAGGCTTTACAGTTCCTACACGTTTCGTAACGACGCCTTCCAATGGCTGACTCCAACACCCGTTTCGGCTTCGTCGCTTTCGCTGAGACCTGGAATGGCCGCCTGGCCATGATGGGCTTCGTGATCGGCCTGGGCACCGAACTGCTGACCGGCCAGGGCATCCTGACCCAGATCGGCCTCGGCTGATCCCGTCGTCATCGACAAACGAAAGCCCCCGGTGCACTGCACCGGGGGCTTTTTGCTGTCTGGAGCGTGGGGCGCCCGCTCAGGGCTGCCAGTCGGCAGCCGGGGGTTCCTTGTCGCTGTCCTTCAGGGAAGGGAAGAGCTCCCGGATCGCTGCGGTCAAGGTGGAGCGGGCTTCCTGGCGGAAGGCCTCAGCGGCATCGGCCGGCAGGACCGGATAGCTGGTCTCGCTGTTGCCATCCCCGCGTAGGGGTTTCCAGCTGGTCTTCTCGTTGCGCTTGAGTTCCTCGAGCACATCGACGAAACCGAACTGGGCGACTCGGCCGGCGGCGGCCGCCTTGCTGGCGAGCTGCTCGCGCACGGCGATTAGTCCCTTGGCCTTGAGGGTGTCGGGCAGACCCAGCACGGGCTGGTAGTAGTCGATCGCCCGCAGTTCCTCCTGCAGCAGGATTGGCCAGGCGGCCACTTCGCTCTCACCCAGACCAGCGGCGCTATCGCTGCTGGCCATGGCATCGCGGTAGAAGGCGAGCCAGCGGTAGTAGGACTTGTCCTGGAGCTTTTTCTTCTCGGCCTTGCCGGTGACGATCTTGGGCAGGGCTGCCTCAGCCTTGCGCAGGAAGATCCGGTCCTCGCGCTCCAGGTTGATGGCGCCCCAGCGGTGGCGGTATTCCCAGAGCTCTTCGTATTTACGGCAGTCTTCGGGGCTCCAGCCCAGTTCCTTCAGCTCGCCGGACCGGTGGTTCTCGCTCGTCTGCACGCTTTGACGCTTGGCTTTGGGTCACCCTAGGCCGATAGGGTCAAGGCAGGCAGGCCTTCCCATGACAGACCCCTCGCAGCAACTGGATCTTCAGGCGGTCGACGGCGGTCCGATCGGGGTCATGATCTGCGGCCACGGCAGTCGCAACAAACAGGCCGTCACCGAATTCGCCCAGTTGGCCCAGGGACTGCGCCGCCAGCTGCCGGATGTACCGGTCGAATACGGCTATCTGGAATTTGCCCGCCCGATCCTGCGGGACGGCCTCGACAGCCTGCGCTCCCAGGGGGTCAAGCGGGTTCTGGCGGTGCCCGGGATGCTCTTTGCCGCGGGCCACGCCAAAAACGACATCCCCTCGGTTCTCAATAGTTACGCCGCCGAGACCGGCCTGCGCATTGATTACGGCCGCGAGCTGGGGGTCGACCTCAAGATGATCCAGGCCGCCGGCGCCCGGATCCGCGAAGCCCTCGATCGGGCGAACGCCCAGGCCGAGGTGCCCCTGGCCGAGACCCTGCTGGTGGTGGTGGGCCGGGGCTCCTCCGACCCCGATGCCAACTCCAACGTCTCCAAGGTGACGCGGATGCTCGTCGAGGGGTTTGGCTTCGGCTGGGGCGAGACCGTCTATTCCGGTGTGACCTTCCCCCTGGTGGAGCCCGGCCTGCGCCATGTGGTGCGCCTGGGCTTCAAGCGGGTGATCGTCTTCCCCTATTTCCTCTTCTCTGGGGTTCTGGTCAGTCGCATCCGCCAGCACACCCAGCTGGTGGCCGCCGACCATCCCGAGGTGGAGTTCGTCGATGCCTCCTACTTAGGGGATCACCCCCTGGTGATCGACACCTTTAAGGAGCGGGTTGAGGAGGTCGTGCGCGGCGAGACCCAGATGAACTGCTCGCTCTGCAAGTACCGGGCTCAGGTCCTGGGCTTTGAGACCGAGGTCGGGGCTCCCCAGCAGAGCCACCACCATCACGTCGAGGGGCTGATCGAGGGCTGCACCCTCTGCGAGCTCGAGTGCACCGGTGCCTGTCAGCCCGATGGCATCCCGATTCCCCTGGGCCACCACCACCATCACGACCACGACCATTCCCACGAGCACGGTCACAGCCACGACCACAGCCACGATCACGCGCACGATCACGGGCATACCCACACCCCCTATCCCCACGCCGAGCACCCCCTCGGCCCGAAGACGCTTTACAAACCGCGTCCCAAATCGGAAGAAAACCCCTCGGAATAAGCCCGCTCAACCGTCTCGAATCCAGGCGCGTCCCACGAGACTGGTCTGCATAAGCCCTGCTTATCTTTTCCGGCTTTCCCCAGGGGGCTGAGCTTTTCCCCAGGGGAGATTGATCTTTTCCACAACTTGCGCGACCTGCTTGCGCGCGGTAAGGGCATTCCTGGGGAATGCGCGCTTTCGTCCGCAGGTCGCTTGACAGGGGGATGCCCATGGCTAGGCGACGCGCTGAGCGGTCTGGGAACCAGTTCGAGACCCCAGTCAGAGACTGCTGTCTCAGCCTGTCTCTCCCACGGTGTCGTGGATGCAACACGCTTTGACGGGGGCCGTCGCTTTGTGGCTTGCTGGTTGGCGTCGCAGGAGTGAATTGTTGGAGCCCAGCCGCTTGAACCACCAGGGTGTTGAAGGCCTGCAAGAGCGAGAGGTTTCCGATCACCCCTTGTTTGGTGAGGACCCTGAGCGGGCGCATCTGAACCGCTGTCTGGAGCAGTCGGAGCCGGAGATCGATCAGCCCCAGGGGGCACCTCGCATCAGCCTTGAGGCCGAGGTGCCGGAGGCCCTCTTTGATGGGATGAAGTCCTTCTTGAGCAATCGACCCGATTGGGATCAGTACCGGGTGATCACCTCAGCCCTGGCTGGTTTTCTGTTCCAGAACGGCTGCAGCGACCAGTCCGTCACCCAGCACTACCTCAACGGTCTGTTCGTCAGCGCAGCTGACTCCTGAGTCCCGCCTCAGAGTTCCCCGCGCTTCAGCGCTGCCGCAGCGTGGTCACAGGCCCTCCAGGTGAGGGCCATTTCTGTGAGGGTGGGGCTCTGCCAGCCGGCGCTGGGCCAGCAGCTGCCGTCGGTCACCAGCAGGTTGGGGGTGCGCCAGAGCTGGTTCCAGCGGTTGAGAACGCCCAGCTCCTCGCGTTCCGCCATGGGCGCTCCCCCGAGTTCATGGATGTAGTAGCCCGGTGGGGCAGCCCCAGGCGAGAGGGCCAGGCTGCCTTGAACAAGCGGCTCGATCAGGGGCATCACAAAGAGGTCGGCGAGCGGTTTGATCTGGCCGCCGGCGGCGTTCACGACCGCCTCCATGCGCTGCCCCATGTGGGCCACCATCGCCTCTTCATTCGCGTCCCAGCGGCAGTCGATATGGGCGATGGGAATCCCCCAGGCATCCCTGCGCTCGGGGTGCAGGCTGACCTGGTTGTGGCTTTGGCTGAGGACCTCGCCATGGCCGATCAGGAAGCCCACGGCACTGCCGCGCTCGCGCTGCAGCAGTTGGGGCGGATCAAAGCGTTGGATGCCGCACCAGAGGCCATAGCCCCGTTTGAAGTCCCGTGATTCCAGGGTGTTCGGAATGAAGCAGCTGCCCGCGCCGGAAAGTTCGCTGCTCCCCGCGGCCGGTTGATCGGGGATCGAGAAGAAGCAGCTGCGGGAGATGTGGTCCATCAGCCCCTGCCCGAGCCTGCCGCTGACGTCCTCCAGGCCGCTCTGCTGCTGGGAGTGCAGCAGCAGCCTGAGGCTCTCAATCGTGCTGGCGCAGAGCACCACCAGGGGGGCCTTGGCGCAGAAGTGCTCGCCGCTCTGGCGATCAATGGCCTCGACGCCCTCGGCGCGGCCGCTGGCGCGGTCGATCAGCACGTGGCTGACCACGCTGTTGCTGCGCAGCTCCACCCGGCCGCTGGCCAGGGCAATGGCCAGGGCGCCGCCCTGGGAGCAGGAACGGGGCCAGGGAGTCTGGGCGCTCTTGCTGAGCTCGAAGCCGCGGGAGTGGATCAAGGGCAGCTCCAGATCCCGGCGAATCGAGCGGCCCAGGTGCTCCTCGGCGGGGGTCAGGGGCATTGGCTCCTGGAACTCCCCATCGGGCAGCTGCGGTAGGCCATCCCGCTGGCCCTTCACGGCCAGCAGCGTCTCGAGCTGGCTGTACCAGGGGGCCAGGTCGTCATGGGCGATCGGCCAGTCCTGGCCATGGCCATCCCGGCTTGCTCCCTTGAGCTCGTAGTCGGAGAGCCGCAGGGTGATGCCTCCCCAGGTGAGGCTTTTGCCACCCACTTGTCTCCCCCGGGTCCAGAGGAAGGGGCGATCGTCGGGGGTGGAGTAGGGGTTGCGCTGCTCATCGACGAACAGCTCCGGGTTGGCCTTCCAGTAGCCCGGGTGATTCGCGGCGATCCGCTGCCGGCCGCTGCTGATGTTGGCCAGGCGTTTGAGGCTGTTGAGGGGCTCGCTGCCAAAGGCCCGCTTGGCACTGAGCTCCGGGCCGGCCTCCAGCACCAGAACCCGCAGGCCCGCCTGGGCGAGGGCCATGGCTGCCACCCCACCGGTGGCCCCGGAGCCGACGACGATTGCGTCAGGGTTGCTAGCAGCCATCAGGGTTTCAGCCATCAAAAAAGCCCCGGCACTTCAGAGAAGGCCGGGGCTTTTGGAGTTGGTGGCGGGGGGCGGATTTGAACCACCGACCTTCGGGTTATGAGCCCGACGAGCTACCAGACTGCTCTACCCCGCGGCGACCCAGAAACCTTACAGCACAGCGGATCCCTCCGGCAATGGAGCCAGGATGGACTCAGCCCCTGACTCCTATGGCACTGCATCTGCTGCTGGACTCGGCCGACCCCAGCGCCTGGGAGCAGTGGCTGCCCACGGGGCTCTTTGGCGGGGTGACGACCAACCCGACGCTGCTGAAACGTGCGGGCCAGCCCTGCACCTTGGAGAACCTCCGGGCCTTGAGCGAGCGGGCCCTGGCGATGGGTGTGCAGGAGTTGCATCTGCAGGCCTGGGGGGCGGATCTGGTGGGCTGCGGAGCTGCCCTGGCGGCGATCGCGCCCGATCGCATCTGGGTGAAGCTGCCCATCACCCGCCCTGGCCTGGAGGCCGCCCGGGAGCTGCAGCAGCAGGGCTGCCGGATCACCTTCACCGCCTGCTACGAACCCCAGCAGGTGCTGCTGGCGGCAGCCCTTGGGGTGGACTACATCGCCCCCTACCTCGGGCGCATCAGTGACCTGGGCCGCGATGGCCATGGGGAGCTGATCGCGATGCAGCGCTGCATCGATGCCTTGGGTTCGACCCTGCGTCTGCTGGTGGCCAGCCTGCGCAGCGCCTCAGATCTGCCGCGCCTGGCGGCCGAGGGCCTGAACACCTTCACCATCAGCCCAGCGATCGCCCAGGCGCTCTTCAGCGTTGAGGCCACCGAGGCCGCGGCGGCCCAGTTCGAGCGCGATGCGCTCTAGTTGCCGTTGTCGAAGCGCAGTTCGCCGCTGACCTCGAGCTTGACCGCGGTGTTGGGCACCAGGAACTGAGTGCTGAGTTCTTCGAGGGTCATCGGCGTGAGCCACTCGAGCTGCTCCATCAGGTGCAGGGCGACGGCCTGCTTGGCGCGGCGGGCTCCGTCCTCCACCTTGATCGCCAATCCCAACCCTTCGCCGACTCGGCTGAGGCATTGGATCCCCTCGGCGCCCCCCTTGCTCAGCACCTGGCCGTGGCTGCTGCGCATCACGGCGGTGTCAAAGCGACCCTCGCCGGCCACCAGGTCGGGGTGGGCGAGCATCGAGCGGCAGAGGCGCTCGAGTTCGGGGTTCTGTCCGGCTCCGAGATGGGCAAAGAGCAGTGCCATCTGAGCCAGCTGCAGTTGCAGGGTCGGTGCGCCGCAGTCATCGCGGGCCGTGATCAGTTCCGCGGCGGGCATCCCCAGCAGTTCGGCGACGCGCTTGAGGACCTGCTGCTGCAGCGGGTGCTCGATCTGGAGGTAGGTCTCCAGCGGCCAGTGCATCTTGCGGCAGGTGGCGAGAAAGGCGGCGTGCTTGCCCGAGCAGTTGTGCTCCAGCGGGCTCTGCTTGCCGGCGGGGGTGGGGCACTGCAGCTGCTCGCTTTCGAGGTCGGCCTTCCAGAGGATCTTGAAGGCCTCGCGGGCCTGGCCCGCTTCCCCGGCGTGGGAGGCGCAGGCAATGGCGAGGGCGCGGTCGTCGTGTTGCCCCAGATCGGCCGCTCCACTGCTGACGAAGATCTGGGCCTGGAAGGGCTTGAGCGCGGAGCGGATGAAGCTCAGCTGCTGCGGATCACCAGCGCGCATCAGGATCCGGCCGCGTTGGTCACAGACCACGGCATGGACGCGGTGCAGCGATTCGCCGATCCCGTTGCGGGTGAGGCGCACCTCCAGGGGGGGCACCCCAGGACGGCTACCGAAGCTGCTGGAGAAGGTCATGTCAGAGAGCCTGACAGAGTCCCGTCGAGAGCAAGAGCAGTCCGCCGGTCGCGGCCAGGGCGAGTTGGATCTTGCGCAGGACTGGCTTGACTTCGTGGGTGGCCACCAGCAGATCCTGCTGTCTCCAGGCGAGTGGCTTTTCCCAGACCTGCCCGTCGTACCAACCGGATTCTTCGTACTCCACCTGGGTGGAGGTCAGGCGCCGCAGCACGGTTCTCCAGCCCAGCCACTGGCGCGTCAGCATCAGCAGCGGCACGACGCAGGCGCCGGCGGCTCCGGCGGCGGTGAGGGCTGCGGGGTCGTGGCGTAGGGCAAAGCTGCCGGTCGCCAGGTAGAGCGTCAGCGGCATCGCAATCAGCCAGCTCTGGATCAAGGGCTGGGCGATGTTCTGCTGGGCCCAGGCAAAAAACAGGGAGTCCTGCAGTTCCTTGTATTGCTCCAGCGGGCGCTGCTCTGGCGGGACCGGACAGGGCGTGCTGTTGCTGAGCCCCGGCGAAGGATCGCTAGCAGCCATTGCGTGTCCGGCTCAGGCCGGTGGAGCCTCGGCCGAGCCTACGAAGCTCTCCACCTCACCGTGGCCCCAGAAGGACTCCAGGTCGTAGTAGCTGCGCTCATCCGGGGTGAGGCAGTGCACGATCACCTCGCCGTAATCCAGCAGCACCCAGCGCCCCTCGTTCTGCCCTTCCTTGCGCAGGGGCAGGCGGCCGGTGTGCTCCTCGAGCTTGTCCTCAACGGAGCGGCCCATGGCGCGCACCTGGACATCGGTGAAGCCACTGGCAATCACGAACCAGTCGGCGATCGAGGAGATCTCCTCCACCCGAATCAGAACGATGTCGGTGGCTTTGCGGTCGTCACAGGCATCGGCGGCCAGCAGCGCCAGGGCTTTGCTGTCGTCGAGGTCGAGCCGGGGTCGGTTGGGGTCGGGACTGGGCTTGGCGGCTTGGGCCTCAGCCATAAACGTTCTCGCTGCTCACGGAGTGTCGGGAGCCCTGTTGCTGGGCCATCTCAGCCCGGGCTTTCCCTGCACTCTTGCGCAGCGCCTCCAGGCGGTCCTCGTAGAAGCTGCGCTTTTTCTTCTTGCGGGTCTGCTCCACCAGCTCCTTGAGGGCCCCGCCGAGGCTCTTGTAGGCGTTGGGCAGGGTGTAGCCGAAGCGGCAGGCCAGATCAATCGCCCGCTCATCGGCGGCGATGGCGTCCTGCAGACGCTTCTCGGAGTTGTTCTTGAGATAGAGGCGGTAGCCGGCAAAGCCGGATAGGCCCATGGCCATCAGCAGCAGCAGGCCGTCCTGAACCCAGAGTTCACCGATGGCGCCACCCAGGCCGATGGCCAGGGCCGCCATCTCCCAGCCGTCCCGGGGGACGGAGTCGTTCTGGATGCGGCCGACCTCATGCCAGAAGAGCAGGTTGCGGTGGTCGATCGCCAGGGCATCCCACTTCTGGAGATCCAGCTGAACCTCCACCTCATCGCGGCCGATCTCCTCGATGGTGATCAGCGGCGGGTCTGCTGAGGCCGCGGCTTCCACAAACACCCAGCTCTGCATCTCGGGAGGCAGCAGCCCCTTCAGGCGCTGGAGTTCGCTCATGAGGACGCTTCGGCCGTGTTGAAGACAACACTAGCCACGACGGGATCGTTGGCTGGGTCTGGCTTAACAGCAAGGGGTTTCAGCCACGTGAGAGGCTGGATGGGTTTGGCTGCCGGCCCCCTGCTATGCCCCGTCGCACGGATCTGCGTCGCATCCTGCTGCTGGGGTCAGGCCCGATTGTGATCGGGCAAGCCTGCGAATTTGATTACTCGGGAACCCAGGCGTGTAAAGCCTTGCGGGCCGAGGGTTTTGAGGTGGTGCTGGTGAACAGCAACCCCGCCTCGATCATGACCGATCCGGACATGGCGGATCGCACTTATATCGAACCTCTCACCCCTGATGTGGTGCGCCGGGTGATCGAGCTGGAGCGTCCGGACGCCCTGCTGCCGACCATGGGCGGACAGACCGCCCTGAACCTGGCGGTGGCCCTCTCCAAGGACGGCACCCTGGAGAAGTACGGGGTGGAGCTGATCGGCGCCAACCTCGAGGCGATTGAAAAGGCGGAAGACCGGGACCTCTTCAAAAGGGCCATGGGTCGCATTGGGGTGGGTGTCTGCCCCTCCGGCATCGCGACGACCTTGGAGGAGGCCGAGGCTGTCGGGGATCAGATCGGCAGCTATCCGCGGATCATTCGCCCGGCCTTCACCCTGGGGGGCAGCGGCGGCGGCATCGCTTACAACCCCGAGGAGTTCCGGGCGATCTGCCTGAGCGGCCTGGACGCCAGCCCGGTGAATCAGATCCTGATTGAGCAGTCCCTGCTCGGTTGGAAGGAATTCGAGCTGGAGGTGATGCGCGACACCGCCGACAACGTGGTGATCGTCTGCTCGATCGAGAACCTCGATCCGATGGGGGTGCACACCGGTGACTCGATCACCGTGGCCCCGGCCCAGACCCTGACGGACCGCGAGTACCAGCGCTTGCGGGATCAGTCGATCGCGATCATCCGCGAGATCGGTGTGGACACCGGCGGCAGCAACATTCAGTTCGCGATCAATCCCGCCAATGGCGACGTGATCGTGATCGAGATGAATCCGCGCGTCTCGCGGAGTTCGGCCCTGGCCTCGAAAGCCACGGGTTTCCCGATCGCCAAGATCGCTGCGCGTCTGGCCGTCGGATACACCCTCGACGAGATCATCAACGACATCACCGGCAAGACCCCGGCCTGCTTCGAGCCCACGATTGATTACGTGGTGACGAAGGTCCCCCGCTTCGCCTTCGAGAAGTTCCGCGGCAGCCCCGCCGTGCTGACCACCGCAATGAAGTCGGTGGGCGAGGCCATGGCCATCGGCCGCAATTTTGAGGAGTCCTTCCAAAAGGCCCTGCGTTCCCTGGAGACCGGACACGCCGGCTGGGGTTGCGATCGCCCGGACCCCAGCCCCGAGCGCTCGGACCTCGACCGGGAACTGCGCACCCCTGCACCCGATCGGATCTTTGCGGTTCGCACGGCGATGGTGAACGGCTACAGCGATGCCGACATCCATCGGATCTCCGCCATCGATCCTTGGTTCCTGGCGAAGCTGCGCCGGATCATCGAGAGCGAGCAGCGTCTGCTCAAGGGCCAGAACCTGACCGCCCTGGATGCCGCCGCCCTGCTGGAGCTCAAGCAGCTGGGCTTCTCCGATCGTCAGATCGCCTGGGCCACCGGCAGCAAGGAACTGGAGGTGCGCGCCCATCGCCAGAACCTGGGCGTCAATGCGGTGTTCAAAACCGTGGACACCTGTGCCGCGGAGTTCGCCTCCAGCACGCCCTATCACTACGCAACCTATGAGCGGCCGATGGAGCGTCTGCTCGCCGACGGCAGCCTGGAGTTGATCGCTCCGGAGTCCGAGGTTCAGCCGGAGTCCAGGCGCAAGGTGATGATCCTGGGCGGTGGCCCCAACCGGATCGGCCAGGGCATCGAGTTCGATTACTGCTGCGTCCACGCCTCCTTTGCGCTGCAGGAGGAGGGGTTCGCAACGGTGATGGTGAACTCCAACCCCGAGACGGTCTCCACCGACTACGACACCTCCGATCGCCTCTACTTCGAGCCCCTCACCTTTGAGGACGTGCTCAACGTGATCGAGGCCGAGAAGCCTGAGGGGGTGATCGTTCAGTTCGGCGGCCAGACCCCCCTCAAGCTGGCGATTCCCCTGCTGAACTGGCTGCAGTCCCCCGCCGGTCAGGCCACGGGTACCCGCATCTGGGGCACCTCGCCCGAATCGATCGACACGGCGGAAGACCGCGAGCAGTTCGAAGCGATCCTGCGTCGCCTGGACATCCGTCAGCCCCGCAATGGCCTGGCCCGCAGCGAAGCGGAGGCCCGCGTGGTGGCCGAGCGCGTTGGTTATCCCGTGGTGGTGCGCCCCAGTTACGTCCTGGGCGGCCGGGCGATGGAGGTGGTCTACGGCGAGGACGAGCTGAACCGCTATATGAACGAGGCGGTGAATGTCGAGCCGGATCACCCGGTGCTGATTGACCAGTACCTCGAGAACGCCACCGAGGTCGATGTCGATGCCCTCTGTGATGCCACCGGCAAGGTCGTCATCGGCGGCCTGATGGAGCACATCGAACCGGCCGGCGTGCACTCCGGTGACTCGGCCTGCGCGCTGCCCTCAGTCAGCCTGGAGCAGGAGGCCCTAGCCACGATTCGCCAGTGGTCTGAAGCCCTGGCCCTGGCCCTTCAGGTCAACGGCCTGATCAACCTGCAGTTCGCCATCAAGGACGGACTCGTCTACATCATCGAGGCCAACCCCCGGGCCTCCCGCACCGTGCCCTTCGTGGCCAAGGCCACCGGTGCGCCCCTGGCGAAGATCGCCAGCCGGATCATGTCGGGCAAGACCCTCGATCAGATCGGTCTGACCAGCGAGCCCAAGCCGCCCCTGCAGGCGGTCAAGGAGGCGGTTCTGCCCTTCAAGCGCTTCCCCGGTGCCGACTCGATCCTGGGTCCGGAGATGCGCAGCACCGGTGAGGTGATGGGCACGGCCACCAGCTTCGGCCTGGCCTACGCCAAGGCGGAGTTGGGTGCCAGTGAGGCCCTGCCCACCAGCGGCACGGTCTTCCTCTCCACCCATGACCGCGACAAGTCAGCCCTGCTGCCCGTCGCCCAGCGCCTTGATCAGATGGGCTTCCGTTTGGTGGCCACCGAAGGCACCGCCCGCGCGCTGGCGGAGGCCGGCCTCAAGGTTGAGACCGTCCTGAAGGTGCACGAGGGCCGCCCGAATATCGAGGATGCGATTCGCTCCGGTGAGATCCAGTTGGTGATCAACACCCCGGTCGGTCGTCAGGCCGCCCACGACGACAAGTACCTGCGCCGCGCGGCCATCGACTACGCCGTCACGACCGTCACCACCCTGGCCGGTGCCCGTGCCGCAGTTGAGGGCATCGCCGCCCTTCAGGCCCAGGAGATGCAGGTGCGCGCCCTGCAGGACATCCACGGGTAGGGACTCAGCTGCTCACCAAGGGCTGAATCTTGGCGATCTCCTCAGCGAGCTCCGCTCCGGCAATCTCTGTGTCGTAGGCGGCTTGAGCACGAAGCCAGTACCCGGGACTGAGGCCCAGGAAGCGGCAGAGTCGCAGGTCGGTATCCGCACTGATCGATCGCTGACCGGAGACGATTTCGCTGATCCTGGATGCCGGCACCTTGATGGCCTTCGACAGTCGGTACTGGCTGACCCCAAGCGGAACCAGAAACTCCTCAACGAGCAGTTCACCTGGGGTAATGGGGCTTAGGCGATCTTTGGAAGTCATCAGTGGTAATCAACGATCTCAACGGCTTCAGGGCCGGAATCTGACCAAACAAAGCAAAGGCGGAATTGGTCGTTGATCCGGATGCTGTGTTCTCCAGCTCGGTCGCCGCGCAGTGCTTCCAGTCGATTGCCGGGGGGAATGCGCAGATCCTCCAGGCGCGAGGCAATGTCCAGCTGGCGAAGCTTGCGCCGGGCCACCCGTTCGAAGGCCTGAAAGCGGGGGATCGCCCATCCCTGCGCTAGTCGCTCGGTGTCTGCGCATCGAAACGAGCGGATCACCAGTTCATCTTAGTTCTGTTTCGCAGAAGCATTGGTTCCTGCTCCCATGGCTTCCACGCTATGGGCTGTCTGGAGCAACGTCGTCCGTGAAATCACCGATCGCTTCATCCCCCTACGCTGGTTCCTTGCTGAATGCGTATCCGTGACCGTCGCCCCTAGCTCTGCCCCGGTTAGCTCTGGTTCCGACTGCACGGCTGCCTTCCGGGCGGCCTATGAGAACCGCTACACCTGGGCTCCTGGCTTTGGTGGCTACAGCGGCCGCTGCATCTGGGAGCAGGAGGACCAGCGCGTCGAAGGCAGCTTCAAGGTGGGCGCTGATCTGAAGGCCCAGGTGGAGGGCATCGAGAACGAGGAGATCCATAAGGCGATCGCCTCCCAGCTCTGGGAGGTCTGCATCCACCGCGTGCGCCGCAGCTTCGAGCAGACCCACGGCGAGAACACCTTCACCGCCGGCGAGACCGATGCGGTTGGGACCGAGGTGATCGTCGGCGGTAAGAACGCCGGCGACCGCTACCGGATCAAGGACGACGTGGTGACGATGGTGCACCGCCACATCCACGGCACCGTGGTGACGATCTTCACCGAGAGCACCACCGACACCGGCAGCGGCTACCTCAGCCACAGCTACACCAGCCAGTACGCCGATCCCGCCAGCGGCGAGGCCCGCGGCGGCAAGAGCCGTTTCACCGACACCTTTGTTCCCCTGGCCGGTGAGGGTCCCTGGGTGCTGAGCGAGCGGGTGGTGGAAACCGAGGCCTTTGGTGACACCCCGGCCGGTCGTCAGGTCTTCCGTTTCGAAGCCCTCAACGCCAATAGCTGAACGCCAGCAGATGTGACACGATCCCGCCAGGTTTGACCGGCGGGATCGGATGCAGGATCTGCTCAATCAGATCAACTCAGTGGTGTGGGGGCCCTACACCCTCTGGTTGATCGGCCTGACGGGGCTCTACCTGATGGTGGGCCTCGGCTTCATGCCCCTCCGCCGGATCGGCTATGCCGTGCGGCAGACCTGGGCCTCGATTCGTCAGTCCGACGGCGAGGGTGATGTCACGGCCTTCCAGTCGTTGATGACAGCCCTGGCAGCGACGATCGGCACCGGAAACGTTGCCGGTGTCGCCGGTGCCATTGGCGTTGGTGGTCCGGGCGCGGTCTTCTGGATGTGGCTGATTGCCCTGGTGGGCATGGCCACCAAGTACGCCGAGTCGCTGCTGGCGGTGCATCACCGCGAGGTGGATGAGCTGGGCGAGCACGTTGGCGGTCCGATGTACGTGATCCGCAATGGCCTTGGCCGCGGCTGGGGTTGGCTGGCCGTTCTGTTTGCGCTCTTTGGCACCCTCGCCGGCTTTGGCATCGGCAATGGCGTTCAGGCCCATGAGCTGGCCAAGGCCTTGAACGTGAGTCTTGGGATTCCGCCTCTGGTGACCGGTGTGGTCTTTGCTGCGATCACCTTTGCTGTGATCATCGGCGGCATCGAACGGATTGGACGGGTGGCCTCGGCGGTCGTGCCGTTCATGGCCATCGTCTACGTCGGCGGCGCCCTGACGATTCTCTTGGCTCACCTGGGTGAGATTCCCGCGGCCCTGGCGCTGATCATCCAAGACGCCTTCTCGGCCCAGGCCGTGGCCGGTGGTGCCATCGGCGTGATGATCCAGAAGGGGATCGCCCGCGGCGTGTTCTCTAACGAAGCAGGCCTGGGGACCGCGCCGATCGCCCAGGCGGCGGCCAAGCCCGGTGATCCGGTGCTGCAGGGCTCCGTCGCGATGCTCGGCACCTTTATCGACACGATCATTGTTTGCACGATGACCGCCCTGGTGATCGTCATCAGCGGTGCCTGGCTGCCCATGGAAGGGGCAACGGCTCCCCAGGGCGTTGCCTTGACCATGGCCGCCTTTGACTGGGGTCTGCCCGGTGGTGCCTGGCTGGTGACCTTCGGCACGGTCTTCTTCACCGCCACGACCATCCTGGGCTGGGGCTACTACAGCGAGCGTTGCCTCGAATTCCTGGTGGGTGTGAAGGGCATCAAGCCCTTCCGTCTGGTCTGGGTTGCCGTGGTGGTCTTGGGCTCAGTGGCCAGCTTTGATCTGATCTGGACCGTCGCCGACATCCTGAACGGCCTGATGGCGATCCCCAACCTGATCTCCCTGCTGCTGCTGAGCGGCACGGTCTTCCAGCTGACCCGTCAGTACAAGTTCGAGCGCTAGGCCTCGAGGTTGCAGTTCACCGCCAGCTCAAAGGGCACGCAGCTGTTGGGTTGCTCCAGCAGCTGGCTGGTGAGGGCGGCCAGGTCTTCGCTCTGGGTCATCTGCTCAGGGGGCAGGGCCTTCACCGCGGCGGCCATGTCGGTGTTGACCCAACTCGGGCAGACCGCCGTCACCCGGATCCCGCTCTCCCAGCCCTCATTGCGCATGGTCTGGCAGAGCCCCATCAAGGCGAACTTGCTGGTGCTGTAGGCCGCCAGGCGGCCCTTGGTGCGTTTGCCGCTCATCGAGACCAGCACGACGACGCGGCCGGAGCCATGGGCTTGGAGCTGCGGCCAGGCGGCCCGGGTCAGCCACCAGGGCCCCATCACGTTGACGTCGAACAGCCGCTGGATCTCCTGCTCCTGGCCGCTCTCAAACACCAGCGGCACCCGCGAGAAGATCCCAGCGCAGTGGATGACGCTGTCGAGCGCTCCGAAGTGCTCCAGCGTCGCCTGCACCCAGGCCTCGGCGCTCGTGGGTTCGGCCGCGTCATAGGGGTGCAGCAGCACGCGCTCGGCGCCGGCCTGCTCGGGGTCGAGGGGGCTGCCCTTGAGGTCGCCTGGGTTGCGCAGGCCCAGGCTCAGGCGATGGCCATCGCTCAGGAGCCGCTCGGCCATGGCCCGGCCGATGCCGCGGCTGGCGCCGCTGATCAAGAGTGTGCGCATGGCCTTAGTTGGGCAGCGTGACGAACTCCTCTGAGATCGTCGGATGCAGCGCCATGGTGCGATCGAAATCCGCCTTGGTCGCTCCCATGCCGATGGCGATGGCCGCCATCTGAATGATCTCGGCCGCGTGCTCGCCCACCATGTGGCAGCCCAGCACCTTGCCGCTGCCGGCCTCGAGCACCAGCTTGAGCAGCACCTTGGGATCACGGGCCGGTAGGGCCTGGCTCATGGGACGGAAGCGGGCCCGATGGACCTTGATGCCGTCCTTGCCGTAGCGCTCGACCGCGGCCTCTTCGCTGAGGCCAACGCTGGAGAGCTCCGGCTGGGAGAAGACCGCCGCCGCCACCAGGTCGTGGTCCACCTGGCGCGGCTTGTTCCCCCAGATGCTGTCGGCCAGGGCCCGGCCCTCATCAATGGCGACCGGGGTGAGGTTGACCCGGTCGGTGACGTCTCCCACGGCGTAGATGTGGGGCACGTTGGTGCGCTGATCCGCGTCGACTGGAATGCGATGGCCTTCCATCGCCACCCCAGCGGCTTCGAGGTTGAGGCCCGCCAGGAAGGGGCGGCGGCCCGTGGCCAGCAGCACGCCGTTGCAGGCGATGCGCTCGCCGCTTTGGGTGACCACCGTCAGCGCCCCCGGTTCGCCTTCGATGGCGGCGGGGCTGTGGGCGAGGCGCACCGTGATGCCCTCGGCCTCCATCGCCTCCAGCACGGCCTGGCCGCACTCCCGATCGAAGCCCCGCAGCAGGTGATCGCCGCGCACCAGTTGGGTCACCTGGACCCCCAGGCCATTGAGGATGCAGGCGAACTCACAGGCGATGAAGCCGGCGCCGACCACGACCACCTGCTTGGGGAACTGCTCGAGTTCAAACAGGTCGTCCGAGATCCAGCCCAGCTCGGCGCCCGGGATCTGCGGGCGATGGGGGCGTCCCCCCACGGCGATCAGGATTCGCTCGGCGCTCAGCCGCCGGGTCTCCTTCCCGCTGCTGTCCTGGACGCTGACGCTGCGGTCGTCGGCGAGACGGCCCCAGCCGCGCACCAGCTCAACGCCAGCCTTCTCCAGGAAGCCAATGTGCAGTTGGTTGAGGCGATCCACCTCGGCGCGCACCTTGCTGAGCAGGACGCTGCTGTCATGGCTCACCTCGCCCAGGCTCCAGCCGTAGCTGGCGGCATCGCTGAGTTGGTGGCGAACGGCGGATCCGTAGACCATCAGCTTTTTGGGAACGCAGCCGCGGATCACGCAGGTGCCGCCGACCCGATCCCCTTCAACGATGGCCACGCGGGCGCCATAGGAGGCGGCGCGCTTGGCGGCGGCCAGTCCGCCTGAGCCTGCGCCGATCACGATCAGATCGAAGTGGTCGCTCATGCCCTCGCCCTTGCTTGCCCCAAGTGTTGCCTAGAGGCACCCGCGCTGCCGCTTTGATTCCCTAAAACAGAAGGCCGTCCCGCCCTCCCGTTGATGTTCAGCTCCCCGGGCCCGCAAGCATTGAGCTGGGAGGACCTGGCTGAGCTGCTGCCCCTGCAGAGCGAAGAGCAACTGCTGCAGCTGCGTCAGGAGGGTCCCACCAACGCCCAGGCGCGGCTGAGGCTGTTCGGCCGGCCGGAATCGGAGGTGCGCGTCACCCTCTATCGCGATCACCACGCCTGGTGTCCCTATTGCCAGAAGGTCTGGCTCTGGCTGGAGGAGAAGCGGATCCCCTACCGGATCCGCAAGGTGACGATGTTCTGCTACGGCGAGAAGGAGCGCTGGTACAAGCAGGTTGTCCCCTCGGGAATGCTGCCGGCCCTGGAGCTCGACGGGCGTCTCTACACCGAGAGCGATGTGATCCTTCAGGCCCTGGAGGATGCCTTTGGGCCGCTGGAGGCTGGCCTGAGTGATCCCGATGTCTTCCCCCTGCGGCAGTTGGAGCGCCGCCTGTTTCGCGCCTGGTGCCAATGGCTCTGCTACTGCGAGGGCCAAGGGGCGCACAGCGCTCCGGCTGAACAGCACTTCGCCCGGATCGCGACCCTGGTGGAGGAGGCCCTGGAGGCCACCCCTGGTCCGTTTTTCCTCGAGCGCTTCAGCAGTGCCGATGTGATCTTCATCCCCTACCTCGAGCGGATGAACGCCTCCCTCGCCTACTACAAGGGCTACGGGATTCGCCAGCAGCACCCGGCCATCGACCGCTGGTTCACGGCGCTGGAGCAGCGCCGCACCTACCTGGGTACCCAGAGCGATTTCCACACCCATGCCCATGACCTGCCGCCGCAGATGGGTTGCTGCTTGGCCAGCGGCACGGCCGAGCAACGCCGCGTCGCTGAGCTGATCGACCAGGGTCCCTGGCCCGTGGAGGATCCGGCCGTGATCGAGACCCGCCAGCCGGCGCCCGAGGGGGCCGCCCTTGAGGCCGTGGCCCGGGTGCTGCGCCACCGCGAGCGCTTGCTGGCGATCAATCCCGCCCCCTCAGCGGCTTTTGATCAGGCACTGCGCGCGGCCCTGACCCTGCTGTTGAAGCCGGCCAACGGCGCGATCACTCCACCCGCCGGCACGGCCGCGGGTCTGCGTTACCTGCGCGATCGGATCTCGGTGCCGCGGGACATGTCCCTGCATGCCGGCCGCCTGCTGCGCGCCGCCCTGGAGACCACCGCCGCCCTCGATGGCAACGCCCAAGCGGAAGCGCTGCCGGTGCAGCACCGCCGCGATCAGAACCCCGTTCCCTTTCTCGTTGAGGCCTAGGCGGAATTAGCGGCCGCTGATCTGGGCCTTCTTGGCCATCAGGTACTGCACCAGTTCCTGCTGCAGGGTGACCAGTTCGCGGGTGCAGCCGCGGAAGGCCGCCCGGTGGCGGATCTCTTCGTGGCGGGTGTTGAGGTCCCGCAGCATCAGTTCGATGGCATCGAGTTCAGCCCGGTTCATCGAGGTGCGCTGCAGTGCTTTGAAGATATCAACTGCTCTCAAAAACGCTGGCTAGCGTTCAACCATCCACACCAATGCAGCTATGGCCGCCTGGAGAGCGTCATCGGCCGCCGCCTGCACGGCGCTTGGTTTGTTGCTTGGTGCAGCGGCCGACGGCATCCGGCCTGAGCCCGCGGCGGCCCTGGAGCTGCGGGGCCAGACCTATTTCACCAATCCACCCTGGAAGGTGGATTTCACCAACTACTACTGGTACGTCAACCAGGCCCAGGGGGAGTACTACTTCACCGTCACCCTGGCGGAGAACGCCGGGGCCGGACTGGGGGGCTTGGTGATCACCCAGATCCGCGGGGTCGATCGCAACTTCTCCTTGGCGCCCCAGCGTGCCCATGCCTTCATCGGTCGCCCCCGGCGGGAGGGTGCTGCCGTGCCAGTGGAGGCCACCTTTGATCAGGCCACGCGCACGCTGCGGGCGGTCTTCCCGGAGCCGCCGCAACCCGGTCAGGAGGTGACCCTGGCCCTGCGCCCGCCGCTGAATCCCACCTGGGCTGACACCTATGTCTTTGCGGTGCAGGCCCTGCCCGCGGGCCCCGACCCGGTGCCGGCACCGCTGGGGGTCGCGCGGCTGGAGATCATGAGCCGTTTCTGGTGAGGCGGCCCTTGAGGCTGGCGGCGGCAAAGACCGCGGCCATCGCCAGATAACCCTGGGCCCAGGCTGCGCCCACGCCCCAGCCCAATTGCAGGGTGGTGTCGCTGGCGCTGAATTGCCAGGCGTGGATCACGCCAAACCAGGAGCAGGCGGCGGCCACCAGGGCCGCCAGGCAGGCGGCCTTGAAGCGCTGCTCGATCGCGTAGACGACCATCGCCGCTAGGAGCATGGCGGTGATGATCTGGCCCTGCTCCAGGGCAAAGGCACCCGCAGCCCAGACATCGGCCTGTTGCAGCCCCTCCAGCAAGCCAGGGCCAAAGGGGGTCTCGGCACTGCCGGCTCCACCGGCGCGGAGCCCCGCCTTGATCAGCAGGGCCCCCCATCCCGCCAGGCCCGGCATCAGCCCCAGGGCGACCGCTGGCGCATGGGCGCGGGGTGTGGCCTCAAAGGCCTGGGCCGTGATCACCAGGCCGATGTAGAGCACGATCGCCATCCCGGCTTCGATCGGCACGATCTGGCCCACCACGCCAAACAGCCCCAACAGGCAGGCCGCGCCCATCAGCAGGCCGTTCAGCCAGGAGTAGCCAATGCGGGCCCCCATCCCCTTCCAGCCGGGATGGCCGATGTAGATCGTGGTGGGAAAGCAGGAGCCCAGGCCAGCGGCGACCATGGTTCCCAGGCCATTGATCAACAGTGAGCTGCGTACGGGGTAGCGATCGCCGGCGGCCTCCGCGCTCTCGATGTTCTGCAGTGAACCGAGCACGTTGAACAGCCCCATCGGAACAATCACCCCGAGCCAGGGCAGCAGTTGGCCGCGGGCATCCCAGAGGCTCCCGAGCTGCAGCTGGGGCGAGCGCCAACCGATCTGGGCGGCCTCCTGGGCCCAGCGCTCCGGGTTGGCGTCAATCAGTCCACTGCTCCAGGCCAGGGCGCTGCCCACCAGCACCGCCAGCAGGCCGCCTGGAATCGGGAAGCGGACCTTGCCGTAGTAAGTCGCCAGGATCACCGCCAGCACCGCCAGACCCACCAGCGGTTGGGCATAGGTGCGCAGCAAAAAGCCCAGGGCGATGTAGCCCAAGGCAATCCCCGCCAGGGTGGAGAGCAGGGCGGCCCGGGGCAGCCAACGCCGCAGCCAGCCTGCGCAGAAGGCGCCGCAGGCCTCGATCAAGCCCGAGCCCAGGCAGGCCACCAGGCCCGCCTGCCAGGAGAGGCGGACGGCGCTGGCCTCATCCAGCCCCTGGCCCAGGGCGGTGAGTTTCACCGGCAGCATCACCAGAAAGATGTAGGCGAAGAGGCTGACGGTGTTGATGCCGTAGGGCAGGGCCGTCCGGTCGCTGCGTCCCTCCCGTTGCGCCAGCCGGTAGGCCTGCAGGGCGTAGGCACCATTGCCGATCAACAGGCTGATGCCGGTGGCGGGAAGGATGGTTCCAAAGACCAGGGCATCGGGGTAACCCAGCACCCCGCGGCAGAGCCCCAGGATCAGCAGGATTTGGATCAGGTTGTCCAGGCTCAGGCCGAGAAACCCATCCAGATCTCCGCTGACAAACCAGCGGGGCCCCGACTTGCTTGGCTCAGGCGAGATCATGGCGGCAGTGGCATCCCCTCAAGCATGCAAGCCAGCTGGAACGGAACCGTCATCGCCGAGAGCGACGACATCGTCGTGGTGGAGGGCAACCCTTATTTCCCCCGGGCGGCTTTGAAGCAGGAGTTCTTCCGCGACAGCAGCCACACCAGCAGCTGCGGTTGGAAGGGCACCGCCCGCTACTGGGATGTGGTGGTCAATGGTGAGGTCAATGCCAACTGCGCCTGGAGCTATGAGACCCCCAAGCCCGCCGCCGCAGAAATCAGCGAACGGGTGGCGTTCTGGAAGGGGGTGAAGGTCGCCTGAAGCTCGGCACAAATGCCGATTGACGGGTGATCAGGCGCCGCTTGGATGACGGGGTTGCGCGTTGACCCTGGTCATGGCGAGCTCCAAAGATGCCGCGAGCTTGGTGTTGCTTGGCCTCTACGGCTTCATTGCCCTGCGGCTGCTGTTGACCTGGCTGCAGCGCCGCCGCCAGCGGCGCTGGCGCGGCGCACCCCACTGCTTGTTGGCCCCGACAACCGTCGCCGCTCGAGGCCGTTCACGCTGAGCGTTATGCAGGTTTTGCATGGTGCGCAGGATTCCGTGATATTCGCCCTCTTGGGATAGCCGGCTCCCTTAACTTCCTCTCGCAGTTTTTACTCCCCCTCGGTTGGAGCGCTCTGTTCAACAGCGAGCGATGGATCCAGCCGACGCGGCGGTGATGCGCGCATTGGCCTTGTATGTCGCTGAGCATTACGCCAGCGATCTGCGGATGCCGGATCTGGCGTCCCATGTTCACGTCAGTGTTCGCACCCTGCAGAACCTCTTCCATAGCCATTGCGGTGAACCACCGCTCAAGGCCCTGAGACGTTTTCGTCTGCATCAGCTGAACAGCCTCGTCCTGGACCGGCCCTGGACTCCTCTGCGTGAGCTCTACCGCCTTTGTGGTTTGACGGGCTCGGTGGCTGATCGCGATTTCTTCCTCGAGATTTATGGCCTCACCATCCGTGAGCACCAAGAGGGAGCACGGCTGAAGTCCACCCCGGTCCCCTCGCCCTCCGCCCTGACGGAATTCCCGAAGGGCGAACTGCGGCACATGCTCAAGGCCGCGGCCTAGGGAAGCAGCGAGGAGTGGTGGTGCTCGATGCTCCAGGCTCCATCCTGGTAGGCGTAGACAAAGGTGTAACGGGCCCGAACCCAGCCCTGACCGTCCAGTTCAAAGCTGTAGTTGCCGGCGTCGATGGCCACGTTGCAGTCGCTTTGGATCACCCGCTCATCAATGCGGCCGGTGGGGTGTTTGCTCAGGAAGCCCTTGAAATAGTCCTCGATTCCCGCCGTCGTGGTGCGTGCCTGGTTCGAGAGGGTGGGCAGCAGCAGCGCATCCGGGCGGTAGAGGGCGCTGACCTGGGCGGGATCCCCAGTGGCCAGGGCCGCATTCCAGCGGTCAAATAGAGCGGCTACTTGGGGATCCGTGAGGGTGTGGCAGCTGGTTGAATCCGCAGCCCAGGCACTGTTCACGCCGACACAAAAAACGGCCAAGAGTGACAGCAGCAGTTGAAAAACCCGGTTTAGGTTCGGTCCATGGCCCTGCGTTTGCCTCCGTTTCATCCCTTGCCACCCCCGAAGGGCGGAAAGAACGCGCTGCTCGAGGTTCCGATTCAGGATCTGCATCCGACTCAGCTCTGCGTGGGCATGGCGGAGATCGTCAGCCGCCAAAGGGATTTTGCTGAGGATGACCCCAAAGAGCAGCGTCAGTACTTAAAGCGCAAACCCACGCCGCTGGTGCGCTCAGCCGCCGGTGAGCTCTGGATGGTGGATCGTCACCATCGCCTGCGCGCCCTGCTTGAGCTGGATCCCCAGGCCACGGCCTTCGGCTATGTGGCGCTGGAGGTGGACAGCGCCGATCCCGCGGTGGTCCTGGCTGAATTGCAGCGCCGGGGATGGCTCTACCTCTATGACGGTCGCGGCCTGGGGCCCCAGCATCCGTCGGTCTTACCCCCCACGCTGCTGGGAACCCAGGACGATCCCTACCGCAGCCTGGTCTGGAAGTTGAAGCGCGAGAAGGTGATCACCTCGGCGCCTTTGATTCCCTTCCATGAGTTCCGCTGGGGGGCTTGGTTGCGCAGTCGCCAACTGCCGCCCTTCAGCTCAGCAAAGCTGGAGCCGGCCCTGCCCGCGGCCCGGGCTTTGGCTCGCTCCCAGGCGGCCTCACGGCTGGCCGGTTGGATTGGGCCGTCCTGACTAGCTTTCGGGTAGAGCAAAGGACTGCAGCCGATGTTTCGTCATCTTCTGGTGCCAACCGATGGCTCGGAGCTGTCCCAGTTGGCGGTGGATCAGGCGGTGCAGATGGCCAGTGAGATCGACGCCAAGATCACCTTTTTCCATGTGCAACCGAGCTACTACGGTCGCCCCGATGTAGCCCTCTATGGGGAGGGTTTGGTCCTGGATCCGCTGATGACCGAGCAGTTCAGCAAGGCCAATGCGGACTACGCCGAATCGGTACTGGGGGCGGCCAAGGCCAAGGCCAGTGCCAAGGGGGTGGAGGCGGATGGGGCGACCTCGGTGAATGCCGTGATTTATGAGGCGATCCTTGAGGCCGCCAGCGATAACCAGTGCGATCTGATCTTCATGGCCTCCCATGGCCGCCGCGGCTTGGCGGGCCTGGTGCTCGGCAGTGAAACCCAACGGGTGCTGACCCACGCGGAGTTGCCGGTCTTGGTCTATCCCGGCCGCGGGCAGGACTAGCCCCCGCCCTGGACGCTGGTGGCCTGTTGGATCAGTTGCCCCGCCGTGGCCCCGTAGACCTGCTTGGCTTCCGCGGCGCTGCGACCCACGCAGGTCATCCCCAGCTTTCCGTACTCCGAGAGACAGCCCAGCAGGTGAAAGACGCTGCCCCGTAGACGTGCCGGGTCGTAGTGCAGATCGGCTTCGGCGACGATGTCGATCAGGTCCGCCGGCAGCAGCCCCCGCAGGTTGGGATGCGTGAGGTTGTCGGTGGCCATGTAGTGCAGGGCCTGACCGGTGGGGGAGAGAAACTCACCCGTTCCCGGATCGAGCTTGCCGGTGGTGATGGCCCGTAGGGCCATGTAGGGGTGGGTGGTGCCGCCTTGCCTGAGGTTCACCTCGATCGCCTGTAGGTCCCATTGCCCATCGATCAGGCGGGCAATGAAGTCGACGGCGTAGCGCTCCAGGGCCCCTTCGGCTCCGAGGGCCTCGCCAATGGCCTGGCCATGGCGCATCAGTGTGAGGCGATAGGCCTTGTCCGCTGGGAAGCGGCAGCCGTGATAGGTCTGCCCATTGCTGCCCCCCAGGATCTGTTCGTGGGTGGAGAGCACCTCAACGCGCCCCCCGGGGTGGATGGTTCCTTGCACGCTTGGGGAGCTGAGTTGATCGCCCCCCTCCAGCCAAGCCTCCACCAGGGCGCCCTGCTCCGCCAGCAGGGTGAGCCAGCCTTGGGCGGGCATCGGCAGGCGCTCCAGTTCTTGCCGCAGCCGCTGGCGCCGGGCAGCGGCAGAGCGCTCCTGCAGTTGCAACGGGGCGAGATCCAGGGCGCCATTGCCCTCACCGCTGATCCCCTCGTTGAGCTTGACCACACAGCGCTTGAGCTCAGGGTGCGCTTCCCAGAGCGTGGCGGTGACTTCGGCCAGGTCCTCGAGGTTGTGGACCAGATCACTCCCAGGTGGGTGCGGCACCCCGCAACGGGCAAAGAGCTCACGGCTGCCGGCCTTGCTGCCCCAGTGGCCCAGGGCGGGGTCGGTGCCAAGCAGCGGGATCTGCAGCGCTTCGGAGAGACGTTTCTCGAGCTCGGTCACGACGAAGCAACTGATGAAGCTGCGTCCCGGGCGCAGTTGCTCCTGGATGCGGGCCAGCAGGGCGGGCCGCTCCAGCAACTTTTCGGTCAGGGGCCGGTTGGAGGCGTCATCGGTGTCAAAGAGCTGGAGACGCCGCCGGGCATGGGAGGTGGGGACACCGGGCAGAAGCTCGAGGACCGCATCGACCACCAGCTCCGGCAGCAACTTGCTGGTGACATAGATCGCCCTGACCCCGGGATCCCGAAGCCGAATCAGCGAAAACAGCTGCCGCTCCTCGTAATGGTGCGCACCGGTGACTAGGGCCATCAGCGCCCTGTCCATGCTCAGGGAGGGCACCACCAGCACGTCGAACTGGCCGCCCTTGCCGCTGTGCTCACAGCCCCAGCCCGGCTGCAGTTGGGCCTGGAGTTCCCGAAAGGAGAGGGCCATAGGGCGAGGCGCTTGTCTCCATGTTTGCCAGATTCTTCCGTTTTGCCCGGCGGCTCGCTAAGTCAGTAGGAGGTGCACCTCCCAGGACCGTTGCGTGCGAGCGACCCCAACGCGGCTGGATGGGAGGACCTCTCGCTCTGGCAACCGCTGCTTGATCGGCGGGACCCGATCAGCCGAATCGAGGAACAGAACAGCACCCGCTTGCCCTGGTTGATCGCCGAGCGGCATCGGCGCATGGCCGAGAGTCCCTTCGCCTGGTTCCGAGGGACGGCGGCCCAGATGGCGGCCGATCTGGCGCCCTTGCCCCGTAGTCCCCATTGGGTGCAGCTGTGTGGTGATGCCCACCTGCTGAACTTCGGTTTTTATGCCTCGCCGGAGCGCAGCCTGGTCTTTGACATCAATGACTTTGATGAGACCGCACCCGGACCGTTTGAGTGGGATGTCAAACGCCTCCTGGTCAGCGCCGTCTTGGTGGCACGCCAGTGGCAACTGGATCGCGAGGAGCAGTTCCGCCTCGCCCGCAAGGTGGCCGCGGCCTATCGCAAGGCGATGGCGGAGTACGCCAACCTCCCCACCCTGAAGCTCTGGAACTGTCTGCTCCATGTTGAGCGGTTCGTGGAGGAGCTGCCGGCCACGGCCTTCCGTTCCCACCTTGAGGCGGCGGTGGCCCAAGCCCTGCGGCGCTCGGGACGCCAGGCCATTCAGAAGCACTGTGAGTTCCTGCCGGATGGAACCGCTCAGATTCGCCATCAGCCGCCCTTGGTCTGGCGCCATGCCCTGTTGGATCCCACCGCCCTGTGGGCCTCAGAGCCGGATCTGGATCCTGCGTCCATCCCCAGCCACAGCGAAGCGATCGCCTTCCTACTGGCGGGGTATCGCGAGAGCTTGCCACCCCACCGCCGCTACCAATTGCAGGACTTTGCCTTGGTCGACACCGCCCTCAAAGCCGTTGGCGTGGGTTCGGTTGGCACCCGCTGTGCCATTGGCCTGATGAAGGGGCCCCATCCGGAGGACTGGTTGTTGCTGCAAAGCAAGCAGGCCCTGCCGTCCTGCATCGACCAGCAACTGGGGAATGAGGCGGGGCATCAGGGACAGCGGGTTGTCGAAGGCCAGCGTTTGATCCAGTGCGTCTGCGATCCCTTCTTGGGCTGGACCTCAACGCCCAAGGGCATTCCGATGTACTGGCGGCAGCTGCGGGACTGGAAGGCCTCGGTCTCCCTCGCCTCGATGAAGCCCCCCTCCCTGAAGGCCTACGCCAAGCTCTGCGCCATGGTCTTGGCACGGGCCCACGCCCGCAGTGGTCAGCGTCAAACCCTCCATGGCGCCCTCGGGGATGACAAGGGCTTTGATCGGGCGATGGCCAACTTTGCCCTGGGCTACAGCGATCAGGTGGAAGAGGACCATCGGGCGCTGCTGCAGGCCATGGCCTCCGGCCGGCTTACAAGCTCAGACTGATCTGGACGCTGGTGGTCAGGATTCCCGGTGTGGGGATGTCTCGGCCACTGGGGTTGAAGATCCACTGCAGGGTGGGCTGCAGATTCAGATTGGGGTTGAGCTGCAGGCGATAGCCCAGCTCCAGAACGCCCTCGTAGGGCTGGTTGGGGTAGCCCGGTGGGGCCGCGGCGCTCAGACCAGCGTGCCCGCCACCGAGGATCAGCAGGTCCTGGGGGCGCTTGGGGAAGACCCCTTGGATCACCAGGCCGCCGCCGAGGAAGCTTGGTGCCTGATTGAGATCAAACTCCGGCGAGTAGGCCCCGCCGATCCAGACCCGGTCATCGAGGCCCAGGGGTAGACCGCTTTTCCAGGTCGCACTGCCGAACAGTCCTTCGCCTTGGTAGTCCGTGGTGAAGCCGCCGATGGAGAACAGCTCACCGGGTAGGACGCTGCCTGCGGGCTGGCTGCGCTTGGGGCTGTAGTTCAGCTGCAGGATGTGGGCGTCTCCGACCTTGGTGGGCGTGATGTTGACCGGCGCGCCGAAGGCTTGGATGATCGGGATGGCGGTCGTCAGATCAAACCAGCCGTAGTAGACGTCGAGATCCTTGTGGGGATGGATGTCGAGCCTTGCGGCCAGGCTTGAAAAGGGTGAGATCGGTAGGTTCCCCGCAAAGATGTTGTAGGTGTTGTTCAACGCCGAGTGCACGTAGTTGTTGAGGATCGGCGCACTCAGCAGCGTTCCATCGAAATCACCATTGATCGGAATCACACCAGCGCGGACACCGATCCAACCTTCTCCGGCGCTGCGCTCCAAGGACAGTTCCGTCGGATAGAAACCAGCGGGGTAGGACAGGGTTTGCGGGGCTAGGAACGCGCCAATGCGAGTGCCATAGCTCACATCGCCCGCGACGTGATTGATGTTGGCGTTGATGTGCCAGTGATCTGGCTCATTCCAGTCCTGGACCGCACGGCTCAGACCTGTCCCCAGTTGGAGATCAATCGACGTGTCCTGGATCCAGGCCGAGCTTTGAGCAGCCCCTCCCAGGGGGTTCGCCATGGGCTCGGCGGTGTAGCTGATCGAGAACCGCAGCCAGTCGGGCAGCTTCAGCGCCTCTTGCAGGCTGAAGGCCTGTTGGGGTTGTTCGCTCGGGCTTGTTGTGCTGTCTTCGCTTGCCCAGCCGTTGCCGCCAAGCAGCAGGCTGAGCAGGAGCGTTAGCGATCCAGTGGCAAGGCCCCGCAGGATCACCGTGGCTCACGCAGAGGTCGTCCCATCTTGGCGGGGACTAGCAACAAAAAGCCCCTGGCCGTTTGGCCAGGGGCAGAGGTCATGGGGAGGGGTTTAATCAGCCCTTGGAGCGGCCACGGCCCTTGGCTTTGGCCTTGGGTTGCTCGTCGGCAGCAGGAGTCGGCGCGGGGGCGGGTGCCGAGGAGATGTCGCTGTCGCCACTGACGACGACGCTGACGACGCGGCCGCCCTGGCGCAGGACCCGTTGCAGGGCCTCGTTCATCCGGCTGTAGGGCACGCGGGTGGTGTAGGCGCCGTGGCGGATGAAGCGGTTGTTGGCGATGCCCGTCGCGGTGATCGTGACCACCCGGCTGCCTTCGGCGGCGCCGGTATTCGGTGCTGAGACCAGCAACTCGTTGCTGCGGAAGCCGTAGGCGGGGCTGCCGTCGATGCGGCGGGCGCTGGGCAGATCACCGCTGGGCAGATCGCTGCCGCTGGACATCGAGGCCTTGAAGGGACCATCGGTGCTGATGTGGGCGTAGCGGGCCACGCTGACCGCAGCGCCAGCACCGGGCACCGGAATGGCGCGGTTTTGGTGCAGGGCTTGGCCCAGCTTGAACTGACTGCCGTTGCGGTCGCCCTTGACCGAGGCGGCGGCGCCCCGGGCCAGTTGCATCAGATAGGAAAACTGACGCCCTTCGTGGCCAACCGAATAGCCCCAACCATGCATGTGGGGAACGCGGTCGTTGCCGAAGTTGCGGCTGTATTCGTCGCTATCGATGTAGGAGTCGATCTCCGCGTCGTAGCCCTGCTCCTGCAGGATCGTGAAGTGGTGCAGCATCTCCTCTTTGTTGTGAGGAGCGCGGCCCAGCAGATGTTTGTGGTTGAGCTCGATGAAGCGGTAGGGGTTGCAGCTCTCAAAGAAGCGAGCGCGGTATTGGGCACTCTTGGCCACCAAGCGCACGAACTCGCGCACGTTCAGGTAGCCGTTGCGGAAGAGCGACTCGGTCCCTTCGAGTCGATCGCTCTTCATCACATGCTGACCGCCCAGAACCTGCTGGTAGACGGCACGAATGATGGTGCTCTTATCGCTATCGGAGGCCTGCTGCCTGTGTTCTTTGTTCTGACCGTTTGCAAACCTCTCGATACCCAGAGCGGGCGCCATGACAAGAGACATGTGGATCGGGCGGACTATGGAAGAAGCGCGTGATTCACGCAGCCGCTTGGAAATTAGGCGGATTCTTTTGAGCCGTCGTTGAAAGATTGCGAGCTCTTTACGCTGCTGACGCGCGCCATTGCGCCTGCTTCAGGCGCCAATTCAGGGTTTCCCCGGCGTGAAAGGGCACCAGGGTTGTCGGCGAGCTGCTGCCGTTCTCCAGTTCCATTAACCCTGGGATGAAGTCGCTGTCGCTGCTGCGCTCCAGTTGGATCGTTCCGTTGTTGAGCGGCAGCCCGTAGAAGTTGGGCCCATGCACGCTGGCGAAGTTCTCCAGGCGATCGAGAACGCCCTCCTCTTCAAAAACCTGGGCGTAGCTCTCAATGGCGAAGGGGGCGTTGTAGATCCCGGCGCAGCCGCAGGCCGATTCCTTGGAGCCCCTGGGGTGGGGAGCGGAGTCGGTCCCCAGGAAAAATTTGCTGCTGCCGCTGGTGGCCGCGGCCCGTAGGGCCAGGCGATGGCGCTCCCGCTTGGCGATGGGCAAGCAATAGAAGTCCGGCCGCAGACCCCCCTGGAAGAGAGCGTTGCGGTTGATGTGGAGGTGGTGGGGGGTGATCGTCGCCGCCAGGTTGGCTGGACCCTCCGCCACGAACTGGGCGGCGTCGGCGGTCGTGATGTGCTCCAGCACCACCTTCAGGGCCGGATGACGCTGGAGCAGAGGGATCAACTGCCGTTCGATGAAGACCGCCTCGCGATCAAAGATGTCGACGGCGGGATCGGTGACCTCGCCATGGATCAGCAGCGGCATGCCAATCCGCTCCATGCAGGCGAGCACGGCGCTGATGTGGGCGAGATCGCGCACGCCGGCGTCGGAGTTGGTGGTCGCACCGGCGGGATAGAGCTTGGCGGCGCTGAAGACCCCTTCGCTGAAGCCGCGCTCCAGCTCGGCTGGCTCGATCGTTTCGGTCAGGTAGGCCGTCATCAGCGGCGTGAAGGCCGCGGCGGCATCAGGCCCTTGGCTTGCTGTCAGGGCGGCCGTGATCCGTTCTCGATAGGCCCGTGCCTGCTCCACCGTCGTCACCGGCGGTTTGAGGTTGGGCATCACGATCGCCCGGGCGAACTGCCGTGCCGTGTGTCCAACCACGGCCTGCAGCATCTCCCCATCGCGCAGGTGGAGATGCCAGTCATCCGGGGTGCGGATCGTGAGGGTGCTGCTCATCCCTTCGTTTTACACAATGCGCGAGCCCTACTCAAAGGGGGTTTCCCGGGGCTGATTCCAGGTGGAGCGGTTGGGACCGCCGGAGACCAGATAGGCCGAGAGGGCCAAGAGCAGCACCGAGCCTGAGAAGACCAGCAGGTTGGTGGTGTTGTCGATCGGGAAGATCAACATCGACTTGAAGGCAGCCACGATCAAGGCCACCAGGATCACCTTCACCAACTTTTCCTTGAGCACATCCAAGCTGCGGATGTCCAGAAGCCCATTGCCACCAGCTCCGGGGCTGCGCGCCGCCTCGATGTCGGAGATCAGCAGCTCATAGACGCCGTAGCCAAAGATCATCAGGGCGATCCCGATCAAGTAGAGATCGACGCCGCCGACCAGTTCACCCAGCAGTAGGGCCACCGTGCGGCTGTCATCGGGCGAGGCATCGAGGAGCAGCCCCATCGAGTGCCAGATCTCGGAGGTGCCGCTGATGAAGGTCGCCCCGCTGCCGAGCAGGCTCATCACCACGGGCACGATCGCGATCAAACGGAATTTCCAGAGCCAGCGCTCAAAGACGTTCTCAATGGCCCAGCTCAAGCGCTTGATGGAGCTCATCGACGCGTTGCGTTCAGCGATAGATGGGCTGACCCTAGGCAGAGCGCGTCGGCGTTTTGATGCTCCGATCGGGAGCTTCATGGCCTCATTGGCGATGGCCCAGCCTTAAAAACCGGTGGCACAATTCGCGAAATGAGCCCTGGTTGATGCCCTTTTCCCCCCGCAAGGTCCTTCGAGCGCTTCCTCTGCTCGCTGGTCTCGTCCTCACCGGCTGCGCTGTGGAGGGCTCGGGGCCCCAAAGCCAAAAACTGGCCGCGGTGAAAGCCCGCGGGCAATTGGTCTGCGGCGTTGATGGCAAGTTGCCGGGCTTCAGTTTTGTCGCTCCCGATGGCCGCTACCAGGGCTTTGAGGTGGACCTCTGCCGTGCGGTCGCCGCTGGGGTGCTCTCAGATCCCGCCAAGGTGGAGTTCCGCGACCTGAGCGCCAGCGAGCGCTTTGCGGCGGTCAATAGCGGTGAAGTGGATCTGCTCTCCCGCAGCACCACCATGACCCTCAGCCGCGATGCGGCAGGGGGCAATGCCCTCAGCTTTGCGCCGATTCACTTCTATGGCGGTCAGGCCGTGATGGTGAACGCGGGCAGCGGCATCACCTCCTTGAAGCAGTTAGCCGGTAAGCCGATCTGTGTGACCACCGGGACCACGACCGAGCTGAACCTGGCGGATCGGATGCGGGAGCTCAACGCCGCCTACATGCCGCTGAAGTTCCAAAACGATGGTCAGACCTATGGGGCCTACCTCCAGGGCCGTTGCGTGGCGGTCACCAGTGACCGGGCGCTGCTGGCCGCCAAGCGCAGCAGCTTTCCCGATCCCAAGGCCCATGTCCTGCTCGCCGGTGACCTGAGCAAAGAACCCTTGGCCATGGGCACGGTCAACGGTGATCCGGCCTGGGCCGATGCGGTGCGTTGGATCGCCTATGCCCTGATGCAGGCGGAAGAATCCGGCATCACCCAGGCCAACGTCGAGGCCAAGCTCGCTGAGGCCCAGGCCGATAGCAACCAGGCGGATCTGCGGCGCTTCCTGGGGGTCGATGGCCAGCTGGGGCAGCAGCTCGGATTGCCGGCTGACTTTGTCGTTCAGGTGATCAAGGCCGTCGGCAACTACGGCGAGATCTTTGAGCGCAACCTGGGTGTGAACACCCGCATCAACCTGGAGCGGGGCAGCAATCGCCAGTGGACCGATGGCGGCCTGATCTATTCGCCGCCCTTCCGCTGATGGCTCCGTCTGTCACCCCTTGGTGGCGCAACCGCCGCCTGATCCCCTGGTTGGTGCAGGCCGCGGTCGGTCTGCTGGTGCTGGTTCTGGTGGCTTTCCTGCTGGGGAACCTGGTGCAGAACCTGGCGGCGGCCGGGTTGCTGCTGACCTGGCGCTGGATCGGAAACCCCGCCGGTTTTGACATCGCCGGCAGTTGGTTGCCCTTCAGCGCCGATCAGCCCTACTGGTGGGCGCTGCTGGCGGGACTGGTCAACACCCTGCGGGTTGTCGTCATCGGTCTGATTGGCGCCTCGATCGTCGGCACCGCCGTCGGCGTGGCCTCCTTTAGTGGCAACGCTCTGCTGCGCGGCCTGGCGCGGGTCTACGTCGAGCTGATCCGCAACATCCCTCTGCTCTTGCAGTTGGTGTTTTGGTATTTCGTCGTCTTCCTCTCCTTGCCGGGTGGTGCCCAGGCGATCCAGTGGCCGGGCGTCGTCCTCGCCCAATCGGGCCTCTACCTGGGCATGCCTGAGTTGGTGAATGGGGTCTGGCAGGCACCGATTCGCCTGAGTGTTGAGTTCGCGGCCCTGCTGACCGGTCTGATCGTCTACATCTCGGCCTTCATCTCGGAGGTGGTGCGCGGCGGGATTGCTTCGGTGCCCAAGGGGCAGTGGGAGGCCGCCCGTGCCCTGGGCTTCAGCCCCCTGCAAACCCTGCGCCAGGTGGTCCTGCCCCAGGCCCTGCCGGTGATCGTGCCCGGTTTGAACAACCAGTACATCTCCCTGGCGAAGAGTTCCTCGCTCGCCATCGCCTGCGGCTACGCCGATCTCTATTCGGTGGCGGAGACCACCCTCAACCAAACCGGACGGGCGGTGGAGGTGATGGTGATCCTGCTGGGGGCCTACCTGGCCATGGACCTGGTGATCTCTGCCCTGATGAATGCGCTGAACCGCGCGGTGCAGCTGAGGAGCCGTTGATGGAGCGCTCCTCTTCTCTGCAACGGCTACGGGCCGCCCTGTTCGCCTCTCGCCTCGATGGGCTGATCACCGTGGTGCTGCTGGCGGCCTTGCTGGCTGGCGGCCAGGCCCTGCTGCACTGGTTGGTCTTTAAGGCCCAGTGGGCGGTGATTCAGGCCAACAGCACCCTGTTCGCCATCGGCCGCTATCCCCTGGATCAGCAGTGGCGTCTCTGGCTGCTGAGCGTTCTTCTGGCGGCAGCCACGGGGTTGAGTTGGGGATGGCTGCGGGCCTTCCCTCGCCCCGATCGCCGGGCACTGCTTTGGCCGGCGAACGACCGCCTGGCCGCTGCAGTGCTCGCCGGCCTGGCGTTGCTCCTGCCCCTGTTTCTTCAGCTCAGTGCTGCCATCAGCCAGCGTTGGTGGGGGATCACGGCGCTGCTGTTGGCCTGCCGCTGGTGGGCCGGGCGCCTTGGCCCGGCCCTTCCCGCTGCCTTCCGCCGCGGCTGGCCCGTGATCTGGCCGCTGCTCTACCTGCTGGGGATGACCCTGATTGCGGGGGGATTGGGTCTCCCGGTGGTCTCCCCCTCTCGCTGGGGGGGGCTGCTCTTGACCTTGATCGAGGCCAGTTTCGCGATCCTGCTCTGCTTCCCCCTGGGGGTGTTGCTGGCCCTGGGGCGGCGCAGCCGTTTGCCGCTCTTGCGTTGGCTCTCGGTGCTCTACATCGAGTTCATCCGCGGGGCACCGCTGATCACCCTGCTCTTCCTCGGGCAGAACATCCTGGGCTTGCTCTTGCCCGGTGGCTTCTCGCCGGATCGGGTCTGGCGGGCGGCCTGGGTGCTGACCTTCTTTGCGGCGGCCTATGTGGCCGAGGCCGTCCGCTCTGGTCTGGTGGCGTTGCCGCCGGGGCAGATGGAGGCAGCCCGCGCCCTGGGCTTGCCGGTCCATCAGGCCATGCTCAAGGTGGTGCTGCCCCAGGCCCTCCGGGTCGCCCTTCCGGCGATGGTCGGGCAATTCATCAACCTGCTGCAGGACACCACCTTGCTCTCGCTGATTGGTCTGTTTGAGCTGCTGGGCACGGCCCGGGCGGTGATGGCCAATCCCGCGTTCCTCGGCAAGGACGCCGAGGTTTATCTCGTGTTGGCGGTGCTGTTTTGGTGCTGCTGCGCTGCCTTGGGTTTGGGGAGCCGCGCCCTGGAAACCCGCCTGAACTCCAACCCTCAACCCGCCTGAGTCCCCCATGACGGATCGCGACCTGATGATCGAGGCCCGCGGGGTCGAGAAGTGGTACCCCAATGGCTACCACGCTCTGCGGGGTGTGGACCTGAACGTCTACCGCGGTGAGGTGGTGGTGATCATGGGGCCCTCCGGCTCCGGCAAGAGCACCTTCATTCGCACCTTCAATGCCCTGGAGGACATCCAGGGGGGATCGATCGTCGTCGATGGGATGACCCTCTCCGATGACGTGCGCAACATCGATGCGATCCGCCGGGAGGTGGGGATGGTCTTCCAACAGTTCAACCTCTTCCCCCACCTCACGGTGCTGGAGAACCTCTGTCTCGCTCCGGTGCTGGTGCGCAAGCGGAAGAAGGTGGAGGTGGAGCAGGAGGCCTTGGCGCTCCTTGAGCGGGTCAACATCCGCGAGCAGGCCCACAAGTACCCCGGGCAGCTCTCCGGCGGTCAGCAGCAACGGGTGGCGATTGCCCGCTCCCTCTGCATGGAACCGCGGGTGCTGCTCTTCGATGAACCCACCAGTGCCCTTGACCCCGAGATGGTGCAGGAGGTGCTCGAGGTGATGCAGGAGTTAGCCCGTGAGGGGATGACGATGGTGGTCGTCACCCATGAGGTGCGCTTTGCCCGGCAGGTGGCCAGTCGGGTGGTCTTGATGGCCGAGGGGGAGGTGGTGGAGATGGCCCCGCCCGAGCAATTCTTCACTGCGCCGCAACACGAGCGCACGCGGCAATTCCTGAGCCAGATTGCCTAAATGGAGAGCCCTCAACCGCGCCAGGTTCAGGCCTACAGCGAAACCAAGGGCATGGATCTGGGCGCCTCGGCCCAGGGGCGACCTTGAGCGATCCCGATCAGCTGCTGCTGCTGGCGGGGGGTGGCCACAGCCATGCCCTGCTGCTGCGGCGCTGGTTGATGCGGCCGCAGCTCAAGCCCAAACGCACCGCCGTGGTGCTGGTCAATCGGGGCAGCACCGCCCTGTATTCCGGCATGGTGCCGGGGCTGGTGGCGGGTCTCTACAGCCACGAGGACTGCGCCATTGATCTGCGCGATCTCTGCCAGCGGGCGGGCGTGGCCTTTGTGCGCGCTGAGATCACGGGACTCGACCTGCCCCGCTCCCAGTTGCTGCTGGCCGGGCGGCCGCCGCTGCAGTTCGATCGCCTCAGCCTGGATCTGGGCTGTCAGACCCAACACGCCGAGGGGCAACTCGGGGTGAAGCCGCTGGAGCCCTTCCTGCAGTGGCTCAAGCAGGCACCGCCGTCGCTAACCATCCGCGGGGGCGGTGCCGCTGCGGTGGAGGTGGCCCTGGCCCTGCGGGCCCAGGGGCATCAGCCCGAGCTGCTGTTGCGCGGTGAGCAGCTGCACTTGGGATCGCCAGCGGCGAACCGCGCCGGAGAGCGCCTGTTGGCGGAGGCCGGCATCCCCCTGGGCCGCGGCGTCGGTCCCGAGCGGCCTGCGGATCTGGCCTGCACCGGCAGTGAGGCGCCGCCCTGGCTGGCGGCCAGTGGTCTGCCCTGTGATCCCCAGACCGGGCGGATCTGGACGGAGCCGAGTCTGGCGGTGGAGGGCCATCCCCGGATCTTTGCCAGCGGCGACTGCGGGCTGATTCGCCGGGATCCGCGGCCGGCTTCCGGGGTCTGGGCTGTGCGTGCGGCGCCGCTGCTGGCGATCAACCTCAAACGCAGCCTCGAGCAGCCCAAGCGAGCGCTGAGGCCTTGGCGTCCCCAGGCCAGGGCCCTGCAGTTGCTGGGCGATGGCCGCAGGCGGGCGGTGGCCTTCTACGGGCCCTGGTCCCTGGGTCCCTCCCGCTGGCTCTGGCGCTGGAAAGAGGCGATTGATCGACGCTTCATGGCCGGATTCGCCCGCACCGGAGCCATGGCCGCTGGGGCCGTGATGGCCTGCCGGGGCTGTGCCGCCAAGCTGGCGGCCGACCCCCTAGAGGGCGCCCTGGCCCGCCTGCAGCCGGGGGGGGACTGCCCACCGCCGGAGGACGCCGCGGTCCTGGCCGCCACGTCAACCGGCGGGTTGTTGCTGCAAAGCCTCGATGGGTTTCCAGCGTTGCTGGATGACCCCTGGCTCAATGCCCGGCTGACCACCCTGCATGCCAGCAGCGACATCTGGGCCTGTGGCGCCCAGCTGCAGAGCGTTCAGGCCCTGGTGACCCTGCCGGAGGCCGCCGCGCCGCTCCAACAGGAGCTGCTCTTTCAGACCCTGGCGGGGGTGCGTTCGGTGCTTGATCCCCTGGGGGTGCCCTTGCTGGGTGGTCACACCCTGGAGGGGCGCGATGGCGCGGGCTTGGCCTTGAGCCTGAGCGTGAATGGATCGGTTGATCCGCAGCGGCATTGGCCCAAGGGGCCCCTGCAGAGCGATCAGGTGTTGCTCTTGACCCGGCCCATCGGCACCGGGGTGCTCTTCGCGGCGGCCATGGCCGGGGTTGCCAAACCCCAGTGGATTGACGCGGCCCTGGAGACGATGCAGCAAAGCCAGGCTCCCCTGGTGGAGCTGTTGCAGCACTACGGCTGCAGTGCCTGCACCGACATCACTGGCTTTGGCCTGCTCGGCCACCTCGCTGAAATGCTCGGCGCCGGCCAAGAGGTGGAGTTAGACCCGGGGGCCATTCCTGCCCTGGCCGGTGCCCGCACCCTGTTGGAACAGGGACAGGCCAGCACCTTGGCCCCCTCCAACGCCAGGGCCCTGGCCCAGCTGGATCCCGGGGGTGGGGTGCGTCTGAGCGCCCCAGCCTCCGCCGTCGATCAGCAGCTCTGGATCGACCCGCAGACCTGCGGTCCGCTGTTGGCTGCTCTGCCGGCTTCCCGCGCTGAGGCAGCCCTTGAGCATCTGGGGCAGTTGGGCTTTGCGCAGGCCGCGGTGATCGCCAGGGTGCTGATCGTTTAGTCGCGCACCAGCCAACCGACCGTCAGGTCCCCTGGATCGCGCTGGAGGTAGAGGTAGCCGCGGGCCCCATTGCTGCGGCGGCCATTCACGATCAAGGCGCTGTAGTTGTAGGCCCGTCCCTTCTCGTCGGTTTGCTGGATGGTGCCCCAGCAGCTCTTGGGGTTCAGGCTGAGCTGGCCGCTGTAGCGCGCGGTTTCGCTGTCAGCCCCATAGCTGGAGAGGGCCAGCCCCTCCACCCGGCCGTCCTTCCACTGCTCGCGCTGCACGACGGCATTGGGACTCCAGCCGCCTTGGACTTGGCTGAGCCCCATCTGCCGGCTGACCACCAGGCCGTTGAGGTTGGCGCTGTTGCAGCGCCCGGTGGCCATGGGCAGCCAACTGCTGCTGATCACTCGGCCTTCGGTGCGGATCAAGCCATAGACCGGACGACCGCGACCATCGAGCACCACCTCGCTGCGGTCGATGCCCCAAGGCAGTTGCCGTTCGATCACCGCCACGCAGTTGTCCGTGATCCTGCGCTGGCCCCGATAGGCACTGCGGCGTTCTTCGCTGCCCAGTCGTTCCACCAGCAGGCCCTCGACCTGCCCCCCGGGCAACCAGCGCTCCTCCATGAGGCGAGCGGTTGGGGTCTTGCTGGCGGTGACCACGCCAGCTCCCCAGACGGCGAAGCGTCCGCTACTGCTCGGGCAACGGCTCTCGGCGGCCTGAAGCGGATGCATCGGAACTGCCCCGGCAAGCAGTGCTGCAGACAGAAGAATGCGAGCGGTGCCCATGGCCGTACTCCCCGGGATGGCTTGGCGCATCTTGGTGTTAATTCAGCTCGGCGGCTACGTCCGTGCGCAGGAGGCAGTCGCTGCGTGGATAGCTGACGCAGAGCAAGGCATAGCCCTGCTCGATTTGTGGCCCATCGAGGAAGCTCTGATCGGCTTGATCCACCGTCCCCTGCAGGACTTGGGCAGCACAGGTGCTGCAGGCGCCGGCCCGGCAGGAGAAGGGCAGGTCGATGCCGGCAGCCTCCGCCGCATCAAGGATGTACTGCTCGCTGTTGCAGGGAAAGGAGCCAGCCGCCTCAAGCGTGATGGTGTGGCTGGCCATGGCAGGCGGCGCGATCAGATAGTTGGGTTCTAGCCACGCTTTGGCCTAGATCTTCACCATCCCGCAACGCATTCCCTTGAGGACCGCCTGAACCCGGTTGTTGACCTCCAGGGTTTTCAGCAGCCGCTTGGTGTAGGTGCGCGCGGTCTCCTCGCTGACCACCAGCTGTTCAGCAATTTCACGGTCCGTCAGGCCGCTGGCCAAAAGGTCCAGGACTTCATATTCCCTTGGGGTCAGGCGCGGGCAGCTCAGGTACGGCAACTGGCCAGAGCGCAGGGAGGGACTGCGGTAGGCGTGATGGCCCATCACCGCCAGGACAGCAGCCTCCAGCGGTTTTTGGTCTTCGATGAAGTCCGCCTCGGCCACGACCGCCTCCAGCCAGGACGCCTCGGCATGTTCCACCGGAATCGCATCCCCCAAGGCGAGCATCACCACCTTCAGCTGGGGTTGTAGTGCCTTGGCCTTGCGGGCGAGATCGAAGCCGCTGCCGCTTTCAAGAAAGTCGGTGCAGATCAGCAGCTCGTAGGGCTCTTGGCTCAGATAGTTCAGGCAGCTCGCTTCATCGGTGACGGCGCAGCCGATGAGCTCGGTCTCACGGAAGCTCTCGCAGAGGCAGCGCAGAAAAAAGCGCCCTTTCATCGCCAGCGCAACCTTCCCGCTGACGGCAACCGAGAGCAGGACCTCATCAAGGTTGCTTCCTTGCAGCGTCTCCAGATAGGGGGTGAGATCCATCGCTCACTCCGAGCGGTGCATCCATCATCGACCTGCGGCGGCCCCGCCAGTTGGATCGTGTGAATTCGACTTATTTCGTGTCTAATCCAATCGCGCGCTCAACAAAAAAATCCCGCACAGCGCTTTTGTGCGGGATTGAGTGATTGACCTCTGTCGCAAGATCGAACACAAAGCCGGTCTCACGCTTTTGGTGTGGACTGTGCTTTGAGCAGTTGGGCGTAGAGGTAATCGGGTGATTTGTACTGCCTAGGAAGACAGTGGTGGAGGGTCGCCAGCTTTCCCCAACACACCGTTTTTTGGATCTTGTTGAGGGTGCGCTTTTCTGCAATCAGCATCTTCAGTGCCTTGCAGTAGAGCTGATAGTTGGCCTCCAGTTCACCAATGGTGATGCTGGGTGGTTGGGGCGCGGTAGCGGTCATCGCACTAGTCGTCATAGACGAGGCAGCCGGGCGCCTCAGGATTCAGATCGCAGTAGACCTCCATCGGGGTGGGGTCTTTGCTCTCGCCGGGGTGGTGAGCCTTGTAGGTCTCGAGGTCCTTGAGTTCGGCTTCAAGGTGAGCGGCCTTGGGTTTGTCGCCTTCGTTGCGGGCTTTCTCCAGCTCGCTGCGGTCCAGGGCGATGTGGGCGTCGATGCTGTCCAAGAGCTGGTCTTTGCTGCGGTGTACAGCTAGATCTGGCCGCGTGTCCCTCGATACCCCCAAATGGGGTCGTTGTCGCTCGAGTCCTGCGAGCATGGGCGCACTCGTCCGGATGGTTCGGATGCCTCACCCTCGGCTAGGGGCCGCGGTACTGGTGTTGCTGCTGTTGGCCGGTTGTTCAGGGCCCGCAAGCAAGAACGCTCCTCAGCAGGACAGCGAGGCGCAGCGCCAGGCTCTGGTGCAATGCCGGCGCTATCGCGAGAGCCTGCCGCCGCTGGTGGAGCGCTACCGCGAGACCGAGTCGCGGTTGAAGGCGCTTGAGGAAGAGTCGTTCACCTCGGCCTTGGCGCCCCTGCCCCTGGACCCCGAAGAGCAACGTCTACTGACGATCTACGACCAGCAGACCGAGCAGGAGCAGTACGAGCAGGCCGTGGCGGAGTGGCGGCGCAGTGAAGCCAAGCGCCGTCTGGTCTGGCAGGAGGCCCTGCAGCAGCGCCAGGAGGCTGCGGTGACCGAGCGCGATCAGCTTGCGGATCAACTGCGCACGATTCATCCCGCCCTGTTGACCGCTGCCAAGCCCCCGAGCCTGGATGCCAAGGAGTTGGAGCGCTTTCTGGCCTGCTCAGCGGAGCGCCAGCGTTAATGGCATTCCGCCTGCGTGCCCCCCTGGGGGAGGCGATCTCCTTGCTGTTGCTGGCTTGGCCCTGTGCTGGTTGGGCGCAGCCGCAGCCTCCAGAGCTTGTGGGCGATTGCGTGCGGCGCTTTGGCCACACCGGCTGCGCAGCGCGGCTCTATGCCCAGCTGCTCTGCGACTCGTTTGATCAGCCTGCGCTGCTCTTGGCCCAGCAACAGCGCCTCAGCGAGGCCTTTGAGCGGGAGGGGGTGTCCTTTGCCGGGATCCTGCCTGAGGAGGTGGAAACTGCCGCCGTTCGTTATTACACGCCGATGCTCTGCCCGGAGCGCAGCCCGCAGATCCGTGCGCTGTTTCAGCGCTAGGCGCTTCGCACTGGCGGCAGCTTCAGGCTGAACAGCCAGGCCAGTCCCACCATCAACGCCGAGCACCAGAGACAGGCCTGGAGCCCGCCGATCAGAAAGATCGCTCCCGAGAGCAGGGTGCCAAGCAGCCGTCCTGCGGCATTGGCCATGTAATAGAAGCCCACGTCCAGGCTCACTGCTTCGCCGTCGCTGTAGGCGAGAACCATGTAGCTGTGAATCGAGGAGTTCATCGCAAAGACCACCCCGAAGGCGGTTAGACCTGCCACCACCGCCAGACCTGGATCGGCGACCTGTCGCCATAGGGCAATGGCAATCAAGGCGGGAATCGCCGTGAGCAGGGCGCTCCAAAACTGCACGGCCGATGCGCCAGGGGACCTGGTTTGCCCCCAGCTGCGACGCAGGGCCGGAGCGGATCCCTGAACGATTCCGTAGCCAATCACCCAGAGGCCCATGAAGCTGCCCACTTCCCAGAAGCGCCAGTTCAGGGTCGTCTCCAGGAAGACCGGTAAGGCGACCACAAACCAGACATCCCGAGCCCCAAAGAGGAACATCCGCGCCAGTGAGAGCACGTTGATGCCCTCGCTTTTGGAGAACAGGGAGTGGACTTTGGGCTTGCGTTTCATCTGTCCCATGTCGGCCGGCAGCCCCAGGGTGACCAGAAAGGCCAATATCAAACCCGCCGCCATCACGCCCACCGACGCGTTGAAGCCCAGGGCGGTCAAGAGGACGCCCCCCAGGAAAAAACCAACGCCCTTGAGGGCATTTTTGGAGCCGGTCAGGATCGCCACCCAGCGGAAGAGTTGCTGATCGCCGTCATGGCTCTTGACCACGGTTTTGATGGCGCTTTTGGCGCTCATCTTGTTGAGATCCTTGGCGATCCCGCTCAGGGCTTGGGCGGCCATGACGTAGGCGACACTCCACCACTTCGGCCAGGAGTCCGCCACCGGAATCAGCATCAGCAGGGCGCCGATCTGCATCCAGGTGCCGAGCCAAAGCGTCAACCGCAGGCCAAAGCGTGCCCCCAGCCATCCGCCGTAGAGGTTGGTCAGGATCCCAAAGAACTCATAGAAGAGAAAGAGAAAGGCAATCTCCAGGCTGGTGTAGCCCAGCTGATGGAAGTGGAAGACCACCAGCATCCGCAGGGCCCCATCGGTGAGGGTGAAGGCCCAGTAATTGGCGGTGACCCGCTGGTACTGCTGCAGGGCGGAGAGTCCGCTCATCCTTGGGGCTCCAGCTGGACGAGATGGCTGACCAGATCGGCCATGCGGGAGCTGTAGCCCCACTCGTTGTCGTACCAGCCGTAGACCTTCAGCTGGGTCCCGTCGACCACCATCGTGGAGAGGGCGTCGATCACCACGCTGCGGTTGTCGTTGACGTAGTCGATGGAGACCAGCGGCCGGGTTTCGTAGCCCAGGATTCCCTGGAGGGGCCCCTGCGCAGCCTGCTGGAAGGCCTGGTTGACTGCCTCTGCGCTGGTGGGTCGCTCGAGCTCAAAGACCGCATCGGTCAAGGAGGCATTCAGCAGGGGGATACGAACGGCATGGCCGTTGAGCTTGCCCTCGAGCTCCGGGAAGATCATGGCGATGGCCTTGGCTGATCCGGTGGTGGTGGGGATCAGCGATTGCAGGCAGGAGCGGGAGCGCCGCAGGTCGCTTTTGAAGGCGTCGACCACCACCTGGGTGTTGGTGACGTCATGCAGGGTCGTGATCGAGCCATGGCGGATGCCGAACTGCTCATGCACGACCTTCACGATCGGGGCCAGGCAGTTGGTGGTGCAGGACGCCGCGGTCACCAGCCGGTGCTGGTTGGGGTCATAGAGGTCATGGTTGATCCCGTAGACGATGTTCAGTGCGTCTTTGACGGGGCAGCCCACGACCACGCGCTGGATGCCGCCTTGGCTGAAGTAGGGCTCGAGGGCCTCGGTGGTCTTGAAGCGGCCGCTGCACTCGAGCACCATCTCCACACCTGCGGCAGACCAGGTCACCTCGGCGGGGGTGCCGTTGCGGCTGAAGTTCAGGCGCCGCCCATCGATCAGCAGCTCGGTCTCGCTGAGGGCCTCGGCCTGGCGATCCCAGCGACCATGGACGGAGTCAAAGCAGAGCAGGTGGGCGGCTGACTCGGCCGTGGCCTGGTTGTCGTTGATCTGAACGATCTCAATGCCTGGCCGTCCCCAGAGGGCGCGGCAGACCAGTCGTCCGATGCGTCCGAAGCCGTTGATGCCAATGCGCATGACCAACCCCAATCAACTGATCAACAAAGTTTGATGCATCAAGGTTTCTTGATTGGTTAAGGTGCGGTTAGGCCTGCTCCGAGCTGTGTCCCAAGCCCTCAGCGCGTTGTTCAAGGCCCTGGCGGATCCCCATCGCCTGGAGGTGGCCCTGGCGCTGGCGGGGGGTGAGCGCTGCGTCTGTGAGCTGACCGAGCAGATGGGCCTGGCCCAGTCCAAGCTCTCCTTTCACCTCAAGGTGATGCGCGAGGCGGGCCTGCTGGAGTCCCGGGTTCAGGGGCGCTGGGTCTACTACCGCCTGAGCCCTGAGGCCCTGGCCGAATTGAGTGATTGGCTTCAGCGTTTGCAGACCAGTAGGCCCCTTAAAGCCCAGTCCTGCTGCTGATTCACGCAACGTTCACGAGGCCTTAACCAGCCCCTAACGCAGGACGGATCATCACTTGCGTAGATGGATGGGAACCACAAGGTTTTATCCATGACCTTCGCGAAGAAGGCCCTCCTGATCGGCTCCCTGCTGGCCGTCGGCACCGGCATGTCCGCCTCCGCCGCAGATCGCCTCAGTGCTGCTGGCGCAACCTTCCCCGCCAAGATCTATCAGCGTTGGTTCGCTGATCTGGCGAAGGCCGGTGGCCCCCAGGTCAACTACCAAGCCGTTGGCTCAGGTTCTGGCCGTAAGGCGTTCATCGACCAGACCGTCAACTTCGGTGCATCGGATGATCCGATGAAGGCCAAGGACATCGCCAAGGTGACCCGCGGTCTGGTGCAGATCCCCATGGTGGGCGGCACCATCGCCTTCGGTTACAACAAGCCCGGCTGCAACCTGAAGCTCACCCAGCAGCAGGCTGTCCAAGTGGCGATCGGCAAGATCACCAACTGGAAGGACCTGGGTTGCGCCGCTGGTCCAATCACCTGGGTGCACCGCTCGGACGGTTCTGGAACCACCAAAGCCTTCACCGAATCCCTGGCTTCTTTTTCTCCACAGTGGAAGCTCGGGACTGGTAAATCCGTCCGCTGGCCGGGCTCAAATTCAATTGGAGCTAAAGGTAACTCTGGTGTTGCTGGTGTGATTAAAAACAAGCAGGGTGCGATCGGTTACGTCAACCAGTCGTACATCCGCGGTGCCGTCAAGGCCGCTGCGCTGCAGAACAAGTCGGGTGAATTCATCAAGCCCAGCCACACCTCCGGTGCCAAGGCCCTGAACGGCATCAAGCTCGATCAGAACCTGGCTGGCTCGAACCCCAACCCCACCGCCAAGGGTGCTTACCCGATCGCGACCCTGACCTGGGTTTTGGCTTATCAGAAGGGCAATGGTGCCAACACCGACACCATCAAGAAGACCTTCAATTACATGCTGAGCGATCAGGCTCAGGCCAGGGCTGATGCCCTTGGCTTCGTCCCTCTGAATGGTTCAATCTTGAATAAGGCACGTGCTGCAGTGAACAAAATCTCTCGTTAGTTCAGTGTGATCCAGATGGTTCAAGGGCAGGTCTGATCTGCCCTTTTTCTGATCTGAATGCACGCATTGTTCTTGACAGACTCCCAATCACTCTTGATGCAATGACGTCCATATCTTTGACATCGAGTCCGCCCTTAAGTCTTCGCGGCAGCCTCGAAGACACGTTCCAGCGCCGCGATCTGGTCAGCCTGACGGCTGGCAGTCGCGTGCCCATGCTTCGCCACCACGTCTGGCTGGTGGCCCGCGGGATGGTCAAGCTGAGCTCGATGAATGAGCAGGGCGAAGATGTTCTCCTGGGCCTGGCGGGACCGAATGAACCCTTCGGTGAACCGCTCAGCAACCTCGATCTCTACGAAGCCACGACGCTGAGCGATTGCGATCTGCTCTGCCTCTCGATGGACGAGATCCAGCAGACCCCCCACCTGGCCAGCACCTTGATGCTGGCGCTGATCAGCCGGACCCGTCAGTCCGAGGCCTTGATTTCCCTGTTGGGTCTGCGCCGCGTCGAAGACCGGGTCCGGGGCTTTCTGGAATTGCTGGCTGAGGAGTATGGCCAGCCCTGTGAGGACGGTCTGCGCCTGAACCTGCGCCTGACCCACCAGGACATTGCCGGTGCCCTGAGCACCACCCGCGTCACGGTGACTCGGGTCTTGGGTCTGCTGAAGGAGGAGGGTTGGCTGAAGCTCAGCAGCCAGCGGCAGCTGGTGATCAGCAACCTGCCGATCAGCGCTGCCGCCTAAGGCTTAGGCCTTGGGGAGGAGCAGCTCAATCACCGCTCCTCCCTCCGGGTGGTTCCGGGCCCGCACCAGGCCCCCTTGGCTGAGGGCGATCTGGCGAACGATGGCGAGCCCGAGTCCGCTTCCGTGTCTTGGGCCTCTGGCCCGGGCTGGATCCCCTCTGTAGAAGCGCTCGAACATCCGCTCGAGGTCCTCTTCGCTGAGCCCCGGGCCCTGGTCGCGCACGGCAATCAGGCACCAGCGGTCCCGCTCCTCGATCGAGAGCTCAATGCTGCTGCCATCGGGGCTGTAGCGCAGGGCGTTGTCGATCAAATTGAACAGGGCCTGGTGCAGGCGAGCCGGATCGACGGCCACCTGTCTGGCCTGATCGCGCATCGGCTGAACGCTGAGGTCAATGCCCCGGGGCTGAGCCAGTTCCTGCAGGGTGGACCAGGCCTGGCCAACGACATCCCTTGGGTCGATGCAGGCGGGTCGCTTGCGGCGGCTCACCAGGGTGTTGTCGAGTCTGGAGAGATCCAGCAGATCCCCCACCAACCGCTGCAACCGCTCGAGTTCCTTCTCCAGTCGCTCCACCAGGACCGCCTGGCGTCCCTCGGCCCTGAGGGCCAGGCTCTCACTGACCAGCCGCAGGGCCGTGATCGGGGTTTTGAGCTCATGGGCCACATCACTGACCCACTGCTCCTGCTGCTTGAGCTGATTGTTTAGGGGGTTGCTGCCGTCGATCTGAAGGGCCAGCCAGCCCCTCTCGCCGGGCATCACCCGCACCGAGAGGTCATTGCGCCCGAGGCTCCATTCCCCGCGTTGGGCCAGGCGGGTGTTGCGGCTGAGCTCCAGCAGGTGCAGCAGCTCGGCGCTGGGCTCCAGGTCATTGAGGTGTTGGAGCTGGGGAGCGAGCGAACTCTCTTTGACCAAGAGGGACTCAGCCCGCTCATTGATGATCTCGATTCGGTTTTGGGCATCGAGCACCAGCCAGCCCTGCGGTGCGGCGCTGATCCATTCGCGCAACTGCAGTTCAGGGATCGGTTGGCGCCGCCGAAAGCGGGTGGCCACGACGTTCTTCTTTCGGTTCCCTTCGCGCCAGAGCCCCACGCTGAGGGCGCCCAGCCCAAAGCCCAGGGCCAGCGGTAGGGCGGTCTGCATCGTCATCGCCTAGCCGAAGCGATAGCCGAATCCCCGCACCGTCACCAGTTTGCTCGGGTTGGAGGGGTCCTCTTCAATCTTTTCGCGCAACCAACGGATGTGCACATCCACGGTCTTGTTGTCGCCGATGTAGTCGAAGCCCCAGACCTGCTCAATCAGTTGCTCGCGGCTCCAGACGCGTTTGGGGTTTTGCATGAAGAGCTCGAGCAATTTGAACTCCTTGGGGGAGAGCTTCAGCTCAAGACCATCGAGGCAGACGCGGCATTCAGCCGGGAAGAGGCTGAGGTTGTCCGCTTTGAGTTCGCTGGGCTGTTGATCGCTGGCTTGGTGGCGGCGCAGGAGCGCCCGGCAGCGGGCCACGAGTTCGCGGATGCCAAAGGGTTTCACCAGGTAGTCATCGGCCCCGAGCTCGAGGCCGAGCACTCGATCGGTTTCGGTGTCCCGGGCGCTCACCATCAGCACCAGGGGCCGTTGCGGCAACTCGATCAACTTGCGGCAGAGATCCAGCCCGTTGATGCCCGGGAGCATCACATCGAGAACGATCAGTTCGAAGGGTTCCCGTTTCAGCCGATCCCAGGCGCTCTGGCCGTTGGTGGCTGGGGTGACGGAAAAGCCCTCGAGCTCCAGCGCTTCGCAGACGGTTTCGCGGATGGTGTCGTCGTCTTCGACCACCAACAGACGCGCGGCGTTGCTGGCTGGTGAGGGCGTGCTCATCCGTCCATTCTCTCGGCCGGGCCCTGTAGCCCACGACACCTTTTTGTCTGGATCAGCTCTGGTTTTGCTGCTCGAGCTCGCACTGGGTGAGATCAGGGTTGGTCAGCCGCTCGAGCACCTTCTGCAGATCCACCGGAGAGAGCTCGCCATCGCTGCCCCACTTGAGGCTGGTGTTGGAGGCTGAGCGCTGCTGGCTGTCCTGGCTGATGCTGTCGGGCCCCATGCCGTCGGTTTGTTCTGAAACCCACACTAAAGCGGCGGCGTTCACTCGGTGGTTGGTAATCGCAAGAAAAAACCCCCTGCCGAAGCAGGGGGCCGTTGGTCTCGTGCGTGAGGAGTGGTTCTGAAGATCAGAACTTGAAGCGGGTGGCCAGGATGCCGCCGAACACGCCGGGGTTGTCGCCCTGGGTGCTGGTCTGGCTGTAGCCGGCTCCAGCGGAGCTGGGGTTGCTGGAATAGAACAGCATCGGGGTCACAGCGATGTTGTCGCTGACCTGGAACTGATACCACCACTCCCAGACGTAACCAGCGTCGAACGGGGTGGTGCCGTTGCGGGTGCTGGTGACGAAGGTGGGCTGACCCACGGACATGCCTGCCTTGTTGCCCTTGACGAAGGCGTCATCCCACTTGAGGGCGACGGTCCAGGACTGGGTGGCGGCGATGTTTTCGTCTTTGAGGTTGCCAGCGATCTGGGTTGCGCCATCGCTGGTCAGAGCGGCGCCGGTCTGGTTACGGCTAGAGCTGGTGTAGTTCAGGTTGTCGTAGGAGACAGCCTGATAACCCCAGCCAAGGCTCACAGCGGGCATCAGGGTGCCGCCGTTCTTGGGACGACGGGCCAGAGCCACAGCGAAGGAGTTGCGCTCACCGCCGGTCTTCACGCCGTTGTAGGAGCAGGCTTGGCTCTGGACCCGGCCAGCGGCTTCAGTGCCGCGGCGGGACATCTTGCTGCCGCACTGTTCGTAGTTCCAGCCGAAGGTGCCCTTCCACTGCTGGGCTTGATAGCCCAGTTGGGTTAGCCAGCTGGCCTTGCTGCCGCTGGTGAAGATGCCACCGTCTTCAGGGTTGCCGGTGTTGCCGTCCGGTGCGACGTAGCTGGTGGACGCGGCGAAGTAGGGCTGACCCTTCTTGACCTTTTGCTTCCACTTGAAGCCCAGCATGCTGCCGGTGGCCTTGTTGTAGACCGCGGGTGCACCGCCCAGCTGGAAGAAGTCCAGACCCTTGAAGTCGTCGCCGTAATAGAAGGGTTTGACGGCCAGGAACTCGGTGTTACGTGAGATGGGACCGGTTTGGACTGAGAAGCCCTTGCCGAGGGGGAAGCGGTAGTAGAGGCGGTTGATCTTGACGACGCCGTCCGAGGACTCGGCGCGGTCGAGGTAGGTGATGTTGTAGCCCTTGCCGCCGAAGGGGCTGCTGCCGAAGTTGCCGGCGCGCAGGCGGGTGTAAAGCAGGTCCTTGCCGGTGAAGCTGGTCTTGAGGTTCAGACGAGCGTCGTAGACAAAGTTGGTGGCGCTGTAGTTCTTCTTGTACCAGTCAGCGCTGCCGGTACCGGCGGCGTTGCTGGTGCCAGCGGTTGGAACCACGGCACCGATCGCCCAGTAGTAGTCACCCTGGAGCTTGGTGGTGGTGGAGAACTGGGTGGCTTCCAGTTCGCCCACGCGGGCCTCGAGGCCATCGACGCGGCCCTTGAGGATGGCGAGCTCACGCTCGAATTCCTTCATCAGGCGCTTGAGCTCGTCGGTCAC
>NZ_JAFMNJ010000081.1:0-2506 GCF_017859255.1 Vulcanococcus sp. DEBay_Sum29NL08_54 | reverse complement strand
GATGAAGAACCCGATCCTTTGGCTGCACGGGGACGCCCTGGGCCCCAGCAACCCTGCCCTGTTGTCCCACCCCGGTCAGCCAGCGGTGTTCGTGTTTGACCGAGAACTGCTGAGGGGCAACAGTCCCACCACCGCCGATCCCCAGGGGGCGGCCGAGCCGGTCAGCCTCAAGCGCATCGGCTTCCTCTACGAGTGCCTGCTGGAGCTCCCCGTGACCCTGCGCCAGGGGGATGTGGCCAGCGAGGTGCTGCGCTTTGCCCAAGCCCATGGCGCCGATGGCATCGTCACCAGCTCCAGCGTGGATCCCCGCGTGGGGAGCATCTGCCGCACGCTCGAGCAATCCCTGCCGGTGGTACAGCTCGAACCCACGCCCTTCGTCGAGCTGGAGGAGGGAGTGAATCTGGGGCGCTTTAGCCGCTACTGGCGGCAAGCCGAACGGGAGGTCTGGGCCGACTGGGCGCCGCAGGCTTAAGAAGCTGCGTTCTCCTCTGGGGGACTGAGCAGGTCCCGCTCCTCGAGCATCGGGAAGGTTGGAGCCGAGACCTCAGCGGCGCTGCGGGGCGGAACCGTCCACTGCCAGCGGGCCTTGGGAGCGCGCTTTCGGCAGAGGGCCTTGAGCTCCTGCCGCAGGGCCCGCTGCACGTCCTGGCGGTTGGCCGCTTCAAAAAACTCCTGACGGCTCGCCAGGCCCGTGCTGAAGGGCCTGCTGCCATTGCCGTTAAACAATCGAGCCGGATCCACCAGCCAGCGGGGTTTGCAGACACCGGCCTCACGGGTGTCGGTGGAGAGCCAGATGTGCAGCCCATAGCCGTCGGGCTGATTCACCACCGCCAAGCCGTCATGGGGCTGGGAGCGCTGCAGGGGATAGATCGTCCAGGTGGCGCTGCGGTGGGCGGGCACACAACCCAGCAGAGCCAGGGCCAGAAGAGCCGCTGCGGGACGGGGCCAACCCAAGGCAGTTCAGGGCACAATCAGCCCCATTCTGGTGGCGTTGTCATGGTGCTCACCCCGTCTGAAATGTTGCCCCTGGGAACGCCCCTGCCGGCGTTCGCGCTGGAGCGGGCCGCAGGCGGCAGCTGGAGCACAGCATCGCTGGAAGCCCAACCGGTGTTGGTGCTGTTCATCTGCGCCCACTGCCCCTACGTGATCCACATCGAGCCGGAACTGGGCCGCCTGGAGCGCGACTACGGCCAGCAGCTGCAGATCGTGGCGATCTCCAGCAACAGCACCATCACCCACCCCCAGGACGGCCCCCAAGGCTTAAGCGCGCAGGCCCAACGCCAGGGCTGGGGCTTCCCCTATCTCTTTGATGCCAGCCAAGCGGTCGCCAAGGCCTTCCAGGCCGCCTGCACCCCCGATCTTTTTCTGTTCGACGGTCAGCACCAACTCGTCTATCGCGGCCAGCTCGATGCCAGCCGCCCCGGCAACGACCAACCGCTCAATGGCGCCGACCTGAGGGCGGCCATCGACGCCCTGTTGAACGGTCAAGCGATCAGCCCTGAGCAGACGCCATCGATCGGCTGCAACATCAAGTGGCACCCGCAGGAGCCCTAGAGGGCCGAGAACCGAGTGGGGGCCTTAAGGTTCCCTTCATGCAGGTGCCCCCCTTCAGCCTCACGGAACAGCTGGCGCAGCTCGGACCTGAGCTGGATGCAGCGGTTTTGGAGGTTCTCCGTAGCGGTCAATACATCGGTGGCGGGGTCATCGCTGCTTTCGAGAAGGCCTTTGCCGAGAGCGTGCAGAGCCCCTTTGCCGTGGGCTGCAACAGCGGCACCGACGCCCTGATCCTGGCCCTACGCGGCCTGGGCATCGGTCCAGGCGATGAGGTCATCACCGCCTCCTTCAGCTTCTTTGCCACCGCAGAAGCGATCAGCGCCGTGGGCGCCACACCGGTCTTCGTTGATGTCGAGGAGAGCTCCTATCTGATCGACCTGGATCAGGTGGAAGCAGCGATCACCCCGGCCACGAAGGCTCTGATCCCAGTGCATCTGTTTGGCCGGCCAGTCGACATGGAGCGCGTCTGCGCCATTGCCGCGCGCCACAACCTCAAGGTGGTCGAGGACTGCGCCCAGGCCAGCGGAGCCAGCTGGGCTGGAATCCCCGTGGGCAGCTGGGGCGATGTGGGCTGCTTCAGCTTCTTCCCCACCAAAAATCTCGGTGGTGCCGGTGACGGCGGCGCCGTGACCTGCAAAGACGAGGCGCTGGCCCAACGGATGCGGGAGCTGGCAGTGCACGGGATGCCCCGCCGCTACCTCCACAGCGAACTCGGCTACAACAGCCGCCTCGATGCGATCCAGGCCGCCGTTCTGGGCGTCAAGCTGCCCCACCTGAGCGACTGGGTCCAGAAGCGCACGGCCATCGCCCAGCGCTACCGCGCCGAACTCAGCGGCAGCAGCGGCTTCGCCTTGCCCGAGGCCGGTCCCTCCGGCCACAGCTGGAACCAGTTCGTCGTTCGTGTCCCCGCCTGCAGTCCCACGCCGGCCTGCGGCTCAAGCTGCACCCCGTC
>NZ_JAFMNJ010000015.1:36660-45606 GCF_017859255.1 Vulcanococcus sp. DEBay_Sum29NL08_54 | reverse complement strand
TTAGCTCTGCAGGTAGGTCGTTTGCCTCAGGCTCGTCTCCAGGTGATCCATCAAACGGCGGGCCTCCTGGATTTTGAGGGTTCCTTTTTGGATGGCTGACTCGCTGGTCACCCGCAGTCGCTCCAGCAGCACTTCCGGATCGTGCTCCATCGCCTCGAGCACCTCGGCATTGGTATCCCCGCGCACGACGTGGTCGACCTGGTAGCCGCCTCCTGGTGAGAGGCGGATGTGGACTGCATTGGTGGCGCCAAAGAGGTTGTGGAGATTGCCCATGACCTCTTGATAGGCCCCGCCGAGGAACATGCCGATGAGGTAGGGCTCATCGGGTCTCAGCGCATGCAACTCCAGCAGGGGCTTGCTTTGTCCCTGGGCGATGAAGCGCGCCAGTTTGCCGTCGGAGTCGCAGGTGAGGTCGGCGAAGTGACCGAGCTGCTCGGGTTGCTCGTTCAGCCGGTGAATCGGCAGAAGTGGGAAGAGTTGCTCGATGGCCCAGCTGTCGGGGGCGGAGCGAAAGACCGACAAGTTGGCGTAGAAGGTGGCGGCCAGCTCGGCCTTGAGGTTGCTCAGCTCCTCAGGGATTGCTGCGTTGCTGGGGAGTTTTTGTGCAATCGCCTGGGCGCAGGCCCAGGTGAGCTGCTCGGCTACGGAGCGTTCCGGAAGGCTGAGGTAGCCCAGGCGGAAGGCGTTGAGCGCATCGTCTTTGAATTTGAGGGCGTCGTTCCAGGTTTCCTGCAGCTTGGAGAGATCGCGATCGCCCTGGCCATCGACGGCTTCGATCTCAGCGAGGGTCTGGCGCAGGTTGCGGACTGTCAGGGCTTCTTCGCCTTCGGCCTCAGGAGAGCCGCTGGGCACGGTGCTTTGGCCCAGCACGTTGAACACCAGCACCGAGAAGTGGCTGGCAATGGCCCGCCCGCTCTCGCTGACAAGAGTGGGAACCGGGACTCCATGGGGGTCGCAGCATTCACGAACCGTGGCGACGACGTCGTTGGCGTAGTTCTGCAGCGAGTAGTTCGTTGAGGCTGAGGTGGCCGTGCGGCTGCCGTCGTAATCCACCCCCAGGCCGCCCCCCACATCGAGGAAACCCATGGGGGCGCCAAGCTTGGTCAGCTCGACATAGATCTGTCCGGCCTCCTGCAGGGCATCCTTGAGAACGGCGATGTCGTTGATCTGACTGCCCACATGGAAGTGGAGCAGCTTCAGGTCGTTCAGCAGGTTGGCCTTCTTCAGGGCCTCGACCGTGGCCAGCAGCTCGGGGATGGCCAAGCCAAATTTCGCCTTGGCGCCAACGGAGCTTCCCCAGCGGCCGGTGCTGCGGCTGGAGAGCTTGGCGCGGATTCCAATGAACGGGGCAGCACCCAGCTCCTGGCTGGCCTGGATGATGCGCTCGACCTCGTCGGCTTGTTCGATCACCACAACCGGTTGGCGACCAAGCCGGCGGGCCAGGATCGCCGTCTCGATGTAGCGCTGGTCCTTGTAGCCGTTGCAGATCAGCAGCGCCTCGGGGTCATCCACCAAGGACAGGGCAATCAGCAGCTCCGCTTTGCTGCCGGCCTCCAGGCCGAAGTGCCAGCGCTTGCCGCAGGTCACCAGCTCCTCAACGACATGACGCTGCTGGTTGCACTTCACGGGGAAGACCCCCTGGTAGCGGCCGGCGTAGCCGTATTGCGCGATGGCGCGCTCAAAGGCCCCGTGCAGTCGCTCAAGCCGGTCTTCGAGGATGTCGTCGAAGCGAATCAGCAGGGGAAGCCCCAGGCTGCGGCCTTCAAGTCCCTGGACGAGATCCAGAAGATCAAGGCTGCCGCCCCGCTCCCCCTTGGGTTGCACGCTGATGTGGCCGCGGGCGTTGACCGAGAAATAGGGATCACCCCAGCGGTCGATGCCGTAGAGGGCTGCGCTGTCAGCTGCGCTCCAGCTGGTGTTTTCAGCGGAGACCATCAAGCCGGCGGCGGGGCAATGGCAGAAATCTAAGGACTCACGCCCGGGGTGCCAGCTGTGCTTGCCAAGCGGTAGGGCGGCCACGGACGATGGGCCGGATCAGATGTTTTTTTGTCATGGCTGCCGAGCGCACCTTTATTGCCATCAAGCCCGATGGTGTTCAGCGCGGTTTGGTGGGTGAGATCCTCGGCCGCTTCGAGCGCAAGGGCTTCAAGCTGGTGGGCCTCAAGCAGCTCACCCCCAGCCGTGAACTGGCTGAGAGCCACTACGGCGTGCACCGCGAGCGCCCCTTCTTCGCTGGCCTGGTGGACTTCATCACCTCCGGCCCCGTGGTGGCCATGGTCTGGGAAGGCGACGGCGTGATCGCCAGCGCCCGCAAGCTGATCGGCGCCACCAAGCCCCTCGAGGCTGAGCCCGGCACCATCCGCGGCGACCTGGCCGTCAACATCGGCCGCAACGTGATCCACGGCTCCGACGCCCCTGAAACCGCTCAGTTCGAGATCGGTCTCTGGTTCCAGGCCTCTGAGCTCAGCGACTGGACCCCCTCCGATCAGGGCTGGCGCGTCGAGGGCTGATCCCTCCACCGATTTCAACCTTGCCCCCCGCGAGTGCGGGGGGCTTTTTTATGCCCAAAGACTCAGCAGTAGGACCCAAAGCAACTTGCAGAGCAGGTGGAGGCTCTGATCCACACCGATGCGATAGCGGTGCTGGCACTTGCCGTAGTCGATCAGGGTGTGGGCGCCCCATTCGGCCAGGCCCAAGGCCGGAACCCCGCTCAGGAGAGCCACGATCAGGCCATGGATGGCGGCATGGCCGGTGAGCCACCACTGCCAAGGGAGGGTGTTGTCCTGGCCGCGGCACTTCTCGGCGGCCATGCGGTCGCTCTGCAGTCCAAAGTCCCCCAGGAAATGGCCCATGGACAGGAGGGCCAGGAGTTCAAGACCGTCTTGAAGAGGCATCAGCGACGGATCTGCCAAGACCGAACAGCGTGCATAGGTTGACGGGCTCTCCCTCCACTGTCGCTGACTTTCAGTGGATTCTTCAGCTCAAACCTTTGAGAAAGCGCCGGTAGCTGAACGCTTCCAACAGTGTCTGTTCGTCTGGGTTGAGGGTTTCCCTTAAGACGCAGGACTTGAGCAGCTGCGCAGTGATGGCCGCCAGCAGCACCCCATTGCGGTGGTGCCCCGCCGCCAGCCAGAGGCCCGAGATGGAGCTGCCCCCCAGCAGGGGGCCTTCGTCGGGGGTGCAGGGCCGGAAGCCCCACCAGCGCTCCATCGGCGGCCAGTGTTTGGCCTCGGGGAGGAGCGCCGCAATGCCCGCCTGCAGTTGCCTCTGGCCAAAGGGGGTCAGCCCGGTGGTGAATCCGGCATCCCGTTCGCTGGTGGCTCCCACGACCAGCAGGCCGTCTTCCCTGGGCACCAAGTAAGTGCCTGGGCCAAAGATCACCCGAGGTAGGGCGTCTTTGGGGCCCTGCAGCGAGAGCATCTGCCCTTTGACCGGATAGATCGGCAGCTCCGGCAGCAGGTCGGCACTCCAGGCGCCGCAGCAGAGCACGGCCTCACGGGCATCGATGGTCTGGAGGTCGCCTTCGGCGTTGCGGACGCGGATCCCCCGAAGTGTCTGGTCCCGCTGGAGCAGTTCCAGGACTTCAACGCCCTCCTGGAAGCGGACACCCAGGTCGACACAGGAGCGCTCCAGCGCGCGCATGAGTTGCCGGCGGTTATCGATTTGTCCGTCCTGCTGGAACAGCAGTCCGGCCCGCCAGCCGGGTCCGATGCCGGGGATTTCGCGTTCGAGGGCTGCACGATCGAGGGCTTGGCCCCAGGGAGCGGTGGGATAGATGTCGCGCTCCGCCTCTGAGGCGAAGGGCACCACGATTCCGCAGTCCCGCAGACCGCAGGAGAGGCCGCTGTCGGCTTCGATCTGCTCCACCCAGCCGGGGATCCGCTGCAGGCTGTCTTGGCCGAGGCGCAGCAGATCACCGCTGAGCCCTTCGGCATGGGGCGCGAGCATCCCGGCGGCTACAAAACCAGCGGCTTCGCTGCGCTGGCGGCTGAGCACTTCAACGGAGCGACCTGCCCGGGCGAGCTGATGGGCCAGGGCGAGACCCATGAGGCCGCCACCGAGGATCAGAACTCCGTTGCCCTGGGCGGCTGTCATGGCCGATCCAACCCGAACCGCCAGTGTTTCAGGTGATGCGTTGGGCTGACCAGCGGCCCTTCCATAGGATCAGGCGATTGACGGAGTTGGGACATGGCAGCTGAGGCCGCCTGGGAAGCAGTGATCGGCTTGGAGACCCATGTGCAACTGGGGACCAACAGCAAGATCTTCACCGGCGCCTCCACCACCTTTGGGGACGATCCCAATACCCATATCGATCCGGTGGTGTGCGGCCTGCCGGGAACCCTTCCGGTCCTGAATCAGAAGGTGCTGGAGTACGCCGTGAAGGCCTCCATGGCCCTCAATCTGAATATTGCTGAGCACAGCAAATTCGATCGCAAGCAATATTTCTATCCGGACCTGCCCAAGAACTACCAGATCTCTCAATACGACGAACCGATCGCCGAGGACGGTTGGATTGAAGTTGAGGTGGCTGAGAAAGGCAAAGACACCTACCTCAAGAAGATCGGGATTGAGCGTCTCCACATGGAGGAGGACGCCGGCAAATTGGTTCACGCTGGTAGCGATCGTCTCGCCGGTTCAACCCACTCGTTGGTGGATTACAACCGCGCTGGTGTGGCCCTCGCTGAGATCGTGAGCAAGCCCGATCTGCGCACCGGCCGGGAGGCGGCGGAGTACGCCTCCGAGATCCGCCGGATCATGCGCTACCTGGGCGTCAGCGACGGAAACATGCAGGAGGGCTCCCTGCGCTGTGACGTCAACATCTCCGTGCGCCGCGGGCCGGATGCGCCTTTCGGCACGAAGGTGGAGATCAAGAACATGAACTCCTTCTCGGCCATTCAGAAGGCCTGTGAGTACGAGATTCAGCGTCAGATCAAGGCCTACGAAACGGGTGAACCGATCGTTCAGGAGACCCGCCTTTGGGATGAGGGCAAGCAGCTCACCAAGAGCATGCGCAGCAAGGAGGGTGCCAGCGATTACCGCTACTTCCCCGATCCCGATCTGGGCCCGATTGAGGTCAGTGCAGAACTGCGCGAGGGCTGGCGCTCTGAGCTGCCCGAGCTGCCGGCTGCCAAGCGCCACCGCTACGCCGAAGACCTCGGTCTGTCCCAGTACGACGCCCGTGTGCTGACGGACGAGCGTCCGATGGCGGAATTCTTTGAGGCAGCTGTGGCCGCCGGAGCGGACCCCAAGGGTGTGGCGAACTGGATCACCGGTGACATTGCCGCCTACGTCAATGCCAACCGTCTGAGCTACTCCGAACTGGCCTTCCGCCCGGAGCAGGTGGCGGAGATGGTGAAGCTGATCGACGGCGGCAAGATCAGCGGCAAGATCGCCAAGGAAATCCTTCCCGAGTTGCTGGAGAAGGGTGGCTCACCGGCCAAGATCGTCGATGAGCGGGGTCTGGGCATGATCAGCGACCCTGCCGCGATCACCGCGATCGTTGAAGAGCTTCTGGCTGCTCACCCTGAGGAAGTGGAAGCCTTCCGCGGCGGAAAGAACAAGCTGCAGGGCTTCTTTGTTGGTCAGCTGATGAAGAAGACCGGCGGTAAGGCTGATCCGAAACTCGCCAATCAGATTCTGAGCCAGAAGCTCAAGGGCTGAAGAAGACCCTCCAGTTGATCTCGTTATTTTTGATGTGAGCTGAATCGGGAAATAAAAATCCCCTCCTCAGGAGGGGATTTCGTCCTTTGCAGGTTGCTTAGTTGCAGTTGGGTCGCGACTGAATATTGGAGGGCCTGGCGGACCTAGACCAAGTGGTGTTTTTGGTGCTTCCGGCGATGCGCTGTAGGCGCCCATTGGAGTAACGGAGAGTGGCGTTGGCTGATCTGTTGTCGCAGTAGTTTTTCCAGCGTCCTGTGATGGTGTTGCCCTTGATGGTTCCGTCGTAGAGGTTGAGGACGGAGCCGTCGTTGTTGAAGCCCTTCATCTGGAAGGTTGTGCCACTGGTCTGGATGGAGTAGTAGCCGCTGTTGTTGCCCTTCCACCAGCCATCAAGGCGCACTTGTTGTGGCTGTTGAGGCTGTTTTGTGACGATTTCGCCGCTCCAGTTGCCCCGCGGTTCGTCGTCGCAGTTCCCGTATTGACCTCTAAAGCCGCTTCCGCTGAACTGAAGGGTGGCTCGACCCCAGTAATAAGAACCTGAGATTGGATAGTTGCACCGGCGACTGCTGCCATCCTTTCGAATCCAGTGGCCTGAAAATTGACCTGAGCTCGATTTGCTCCCATACAGAAGGGCTTTGCCGTCGAGATAGGTTCCTCCCCAATTGTTGCCGTTGATTCGATTTATCTTTACGACGCCCCAATTGCTTGAGTAGGTCTCTGCTTGGGCGCTAGTCCCTAAACTCAAGAGCCCTGCGGTTGCCGTAATGCAAGCGACTCCAAGGGAAAAATGTTTAATGCGACGGGACTGCATTGTCTTGAGGCTTTGACCCTGTCACATTAAATACATATTTCGGAGGAGTTTCTTCGCTTTATGAAATCTTTGGATCAGTAAGTGTTGTTATTTTGTTGCGTTTTAGTGTCTTTTCTACCGCTGCACCTAGTTGGTGGCTGTGCTGTCGGTTGTCGATGATGACGTCGGCGCACTTGCGTTTGACCTCCAGTGACCATTGGCTCGCGATCCGTTGTTGGGCCGCTTCCTGACTGAGTGCATCGCGTTGCATCAGGCGTTCCAGTTGCTGCTTCTCGTCGCAGTCCACCAGCCAGATCTCGCTGCAGAGCTCTTGTAGTCCCGCTTCAAAGAGCAGGGGAATCATCAACACCACTGTTGATTCAGCTGCGAGTTCAGCGAGCGCCAGCTCAAAGCGCTGGCGGACCAGCGGGTGAACGAGTTGCTCTAGCCAGCGCTTGTCAGTCGGATTGCTGAAGACAATCGAGCCAAGGGCTCCTCGATCGATCGTTGGGCACTCGGGGCCTGTGCCGCTGGTTCGAACCGCGTTGCCGAAGCGTTCCAGCACTGCTGCAGCACCGGGGCTGCCAGGTGCCAGGGCCTCACGGGCGTACTGGTCGGCATCAAGAACAGGTAGCCCTTCTGCTTCGAGCAGGCGCCCCACCGTGCTTTTGCCCGTGGCGATGCCGCCGGTCAGGCCAATGCGCCGTTGTTGCCCTTGCCAGCGGGGCCCCTGACCCATGGGGAGTCACTGATCTGCCTGCACTCAGAATTGCAGGAGTTGATGCGGCTCACCAGCTGTGACCTACGCCTGGCGGTTGATTGATGGTGGTGTGACCGCACCTGCGGGTTTCCAGGCCTCGGGGATCACTGCTGGCCTGAAGGCCTCTGGGAAGCCGGATCTCTCACTTTTGCTGGCTCCCGAGGGCGCGGTCTGTGCCGGCACCTTCACGACCTCCTTGGTGCGAGCGGCCTGCGTGGATCTCTGCGCCGATCGCCTGGCGGCCAGTGGTGGTGTCGCTCGAGCGGTGCTCACGAATTCCGGTCAGGCCAATGCCTGCACCGGCGACCGCGGCCTGGTTGACAGCATCCGTGCCACCCAGGCCGTGGCTGATCGCCTGGGGCTTGCGGCGGACGAGGTTCTGATCTGCTCCACCGGGGTGATTGGTGTCCCGATCCCCATGGAGACCCTGCTGCAGGCCATCGATCCGGTGGTGGAAGGCCTTTCGTCGGAGGGAGGCCCTGCGGCAGCCCAGGCGATCCTCACCACCGACCTGATCGATAAGCAGATCGCTCTGGAGGCGGACCTCGGCGGCCAGACCGTTCGCATCGGTGGGATGGCGAAAGGCTCGGGAATGATTCACCCGAACATGGCCACGATGCTGGGCTATCTCAGCTGTGATGCCGGCGTTCCCGCTGAGGTCTGGCAGGGGATGGTCTCCCGCGCGGTGCAGCGCTCCTTCAACGCCATCACGGTTGATGGCGACACCAGTACGAACGACACCTACCTGGCTTTTGCCGCTGGCGCTCCTTTGGATCCAGCCCAGTACGCGGCCCTGGAGGAGGGGGTCACCGCGGTCTCTCAACACCTGGCCAAAGCCATCGCCCGCGATGGTGAAGGGGCCACCTGCCTGCTGGAGGTCCAGGTGGAGGGGGCGGCCACGGAGGCCGATGCGCTGGCCATCGCCCGCACGGTCTGTGGCTCCTCCTTGGTCAAGACGGCCGTCCATGGCCGTGACCCCAACTGGGGCCGGATTGTCGCTGCCGCGGGTCGTGCGGGAGTCCCCTTCGAGCCTTCTGCCGTAGCGCTCTGGCTCGGGGAGCATCAGCTGATGGCAGCTGGCCAACCCATGGCCTTTGATCGGCCGGCCGCCTCGGCCTACATGCGCGATCGGGCTGCCGGCGCCTACCTCTTGGATGACACCGTTGCGATTCGCCTCTCGGTTGGTGCTGGACCTGGGAGTGGACGCGCCTGGGGGTGTGACCTCTCCGATCAGTACGTGCGCATCAACGCCGACTACACGACCTAAGAGCAGGCCTACCATCAGCCACCAACGTCCCTGCTGAGATGGCCAAGGCCGGAGCACCCCAGAAGCAGGCTCCCAATGGTCTCCCCAGGATCTGGATGGGCCCCTTGGTCGCTGGGGTGAGCTTTGCCTTGGCCTACGGCATCACGCAGCGCCTGGCCGCGATCAACCTCGGCGATGTCATTCGCCTGAGTCCCCGCTTTGAGCAGAAGCAGACCCCTGGGGTGACGCTCAAGGACATGCGCCTGCGCTACGGGGAGCAGCCGTCTGAACTGCGCTCCGATCTCGACCCCCAGCAGCTCGAGCTCTGGCGCAAGGCCCAGGAGCAGGCCGATGCCGCCGCGAAAGCCAAGGCTGAGGCCGAGGCCAAAGCCGAGCGTGAAGCTGCAGCGAAAGCTGCGCCAGCTGTGGCCCCAAAACCAGTGGCTCCAACTGAAGAGCCCGCAGCGCCGGAGCCCAAGCCCGTCGTGG
>NZ_JAFMNJ010000015.1:0-36650 GCF_017859255.1 Vulcanococcus sp. DEBay_Sum29NL08_54 | reverse complement strand
GCCCAGGAGCAGGCTGATGCCGCCGCGAAAGCCAAGGCTGAGGCCGAGGTCAAAGCCGAGCGTGAAGCCGCCACAGAAGCCGCTCCCAAACCAGTGGCTCCCACTGAAGAGCCCGCAGCGCCGGAGCCCAAGCCTGTCGTTGAGGCGCCTAAACCCAAGCCCACGCCGAAGCCCAAACCTCAGGTCCAGGCGCCTGCACCGCGTCCGCAGCCTGCAGCACCGGCTCCGCAGCAATCGGTTCCCCTCTTGGATTTGCCCCCCCTTCAGTAGCTCTGATCTGCCACGATTTGGGTGACTCTCAAGCGGCCGGCCATGAGTGAGCCTCAGACCCTGGTGCAGGCGGCCCTCAATCGTCTGAGCGCCCGCCTGGGAAGTGGTTTGGCGGACGCCGCAGCTGGTCTGGCGGTCCTGGCCCAGGACGCCCCCGAGCGATTGCGTCAGGAATGGGACCTGTTTAAAGAAGAGGTGGAGCTCGAAGCCCAGCGGCTGGAGCACGGAGATCAGGAGGTGCCGGCAGCGGAGTCCCCGATGGCTTCGTCTTCACCAGCGGCAGATCCCCAGACGCAGATTGATCAGCTGCGCGCCCAGGTCACGCGGCTTGCCCGCCGCCTCGAGGAGCCCGCTTGATGCGTCGCCTTGGCCCGGCCCTGGCGAGCGCCCTTCGCTCCCTACGGATCTGGGGTGCCGTTCTGCAGTTGTTGGCCTTCCTCTGGTGGGATGCCCAGTCCTGGAGCTATCCAGGGGGCGTCAGTGAGGAGGGGCAGGAGCGTCGCCAGAAGCGTCGTGCCCGTTGGCTCACGGCCCAGTTGCTGGAGCTGGGCTCAGCCTTCATCAAGCTCGGTCAGCTCCTTTCGGCCAGGCCGGATGTGCTGCCGGCCAGCTGGGTTGAAGAACTCTCCCGGTTGCAGGACAGCGTCCCGGCCTTCTCCTTCGACACGGCCCAGTCGCTGCTGGAGCAGGAGCTGGGGGAGCGCTGCGCCGAGATCATTGATATCGAGGAGCAACCCCTCGGGGCCGCCAGCCTGGCCCAGGTCCATCGCGCCAGCCTTCGCAGTGGCCGGCAGGTGGTCTTCAAGATCCAACGCCCCGGGCTGGAGCGTCTGTTCCGCCTCGACCTCGAGGTCATGCAACAGGTCGCGGCGGTGCTGCAGCGCCATCCCCAGTGGGGCGTTGGACGCGATTGGGTCTCCATCGCTCAGGAATGTCGTCGTGTGCTCCTGCGTGAGCTCGACTTCCGTCTGGAGGCCGAGCACGCCGCCCGCTTCCGGCAGCAGTTTCTCGATGATCCGGGCATTCGCATCCCAGCGGTGGTCTGGGAACTCACCACACGGCGGGTGCTCTGCCTCGACTACGTCCCCGGGATCAAGATCAACGACCGCCAGGCCCTAATCGAGGCTGGCATCGACCCTTCGGCGGTCGCCGAGAAAGGTGCTGCCAGTTACCTGCAGCAGCTGGTGCGCTTCGGCTTCTTCCACGCCGATCCCCATCCCGGCAACTTGGCCGTAGCCCGTGATGGGGCCCTCATCTACTACGACTTCGGCATGGTCGGGACCTTGTCTCAGCGCCTGCGCAGTCGCCTGGGGCGGATGGTCACGGCGGCGGCGGCCCGCGATGCCTCGGGCTTGGTGCGTGAGCTGCAAGCCGCTGGGGTGATCGCCCCTGACATCGATCCCGGTCCGGTCCGTCGCCTCGTGCGGGTGATGCTCGCGGAGGCCCTGACCCCTCCCTTCTCCGCCAACATCCTCGACAAACTCTCCGGCGACCTCTACGAGTTGGTCTACGGGCAGCCCTTCCGTCTGCCCCCGGAGCTGATCTTTGTCATGCGGGCCCTCTCCACCTTTGAGGGGGTCGGCCGCAGCCTGGATCCCAGCTTTAGCCTCGTCGCCATCGCCCGCCCCTATCTGCTTCCCCTCATGACCGCCAGCGGCAACGGCCCCAACGATCTCTTCAACCAGTTGGGTCGCCAGGCGGTGGAGGTGGGCAGCCGTGCCCTCGGTCTGCCCCAACGCCTGGAGGACAGCCTCAGCCGCATTGAACAGGGCGATCTTCAGGTTCAGATCCGTGCCGGCGAGACCGACCGTCTGCTGCGTCGGTTGGCCCTGAGCCAGCAGAGCGCTGGCCAGTCGGTCCTGCTGGGTGCCTTTGCCGTCGCTGCGGCCCTGCTCGCCTCCAGCGCCCGGCCGCTGCTGACGATCATTCCTGTTGTGGCCGGGGTTCCGGTGGGTCTCAGCTGGTTGAAGCTGCAGGCCCGCCTGAAGCGCGACGCCCGCATCGACAAGCTCGGCAATTCCTAAGCGCCGCCCATAAAAAAATCCCGGGCTGGCTGATCCAGGTCCCGGGATCTTGGTTCGGTTGGAGCCTGGCTCCAGTTGGCCTCAGGCCTTGCCGCGGGGGCCGCGGTCTTCTGCGCCGGCGTAGACGGCCTGGCTGCCCAGTTCGTCTTCGATGCGCAGCAGCTGGTTGTACTTGGCCACGCGCTCACTGCGGCTGAGGGAGCCGGTCTTGATCTGGCCGGCGCGGGTGGCCACGGCCAGGTCGGCGATGGTGGTGTCCTCGGTCTCGCCGGAGCGGTGGGAGATCACGCTGGTGTAGCCGGCACGGCCCGCCAGATCGATCGCCTGCAGGGTCTCGGTCAGGGTGCCGATCTGGTTGACCTTGATCAGGATCGAGTTGGCCACGCCCAGGTCGATGCCGCGCTGCAGGCGGGCACTGTTGGTCACGAACAGGTCATCGCCGACGAGTTGGACGGTCTTGCCGAGCTTCTCGGTCAGCAGGGCCCAGCCCTCCCAGTCGTCTTCGGCAACGCCGTCCTCGATCGAGGTGATGGGGAAGCGGTTCACCAGAGCGGCCAGCTGGTCGACCATCTCGGCGCTGGTGTAGCTGCCGCCGTCGAAGGCGTAGCGGCCGTCCTTGAAGAATTCGGTGCTGGCCACGTCCAGGGCCAGGGAGATCTGATCGCCAGGGCGGTAGCCAGCCTTTTCGATCGCCTGAACCAGCATGTCGCCGGCTTCGATGTTGCCCAGGTCAGGGGCAAAGCCGCCCTCGTCGCCGACGGCGGTGCTCAGGCCCTTGTCCTTCAGCAGACCCTTGAGGGTGTGGAACACCTCGGTGCCCATCCGCAGGGCCTCGCGGAAGGTGGGTGCGCCGTGGGGCACCAGCATGAATTCCTGGAAGTCCAGGCTGTTGGCGGCGTGGGCGCCACCGTTGATCACGTTCATCAACGGCACCGGCAGCAGGTTGGCCATCGGGCCGCCCAGATAGCGGTAGAGGGGCAGGCCAACGCCATTGGCGGCGGCGCGGGCGCTGGCCAGGCTCACCGCCAGGATTGCGTTGGCGCCCAGGGCGCTCTTGTTGTCGCTGCCGTCGAGCTCGAGCATCGCGGCATCAACGGTGCCCTGGTCCAGGGCACTCAGGCCGCAGAGGGCCGGAGCGATTTTTTCTTCAACGTTGCTGACGGCCTGCAGCACACCCTTGCCGCAGTAGCGGCTGCCGCCGTCCCGCAGTTCACAGGCTTCGTGGGCACCGGTGCTGGCGCCGCTGGGAACGATGGCGCGGCCACTGGCTCCGCCCTCCAGCATCACCTCGGCTTCCACGGTCGGTGTGCCACGGGAATCGAGAACCTCCCGGGCCACGATGGTGTCGATGACGAGGTCGAGGGTGTCGATCACAGCGGCCTAACGCACAACATGAGTCCTTGCAGGGATCTTATGGGTCGCCCTGCCGGGGGCCTTGGTGACCGTTGGCACCAATCCGCTGACTTTGGTCAGAATGCGGCCGTCAAGAACAGTCCGGATGCGCCTTCTCCACACCATGCTGCGGGTCGGCGACCTGGAGCGCTCGATCGCGTTCTACACCGACATTCTTGGGATGCGGCTGTTGCGCCGGAAGGACTATCCCGGGGGGCGTTTCACCCTGGCTTTTGTGGGCTACGGAGACGAGAGCGACCACACCGTGCTGGAGCTCACCCACAACTGGGACACCAGCAGCTACGACATCGGTAGCGGCTATGGCCACATCGCCCTGGGTGTGGACGACATCGTTGGCGTCTGCGACCAGATCCGCGCCAAGGGGGGAAAGGTGGTGCGCGAACCGGGCCCGATGAAGAACGGCACCACCGTCATTGCCTTCGTCGAGGACCCCGACGGCTACAAGGTTGAACTGATTGAGATGAGCTCTCGCGCCCATGCGGCCTGATTCCTACGCCGCTGGCCCCGCCAGCCTCACCACGGTTCCTGATCGCTTCAGCGATGCCGGCTGGGACCTCCTGCTGGCCAGCCAGGAGCAGGCCCGCCGCTGGCGCCACGGCGAGATGAACGTGGAGCACCTGCTGCAGGTGCTGCTGAATGACGAGCGCTACGCCGCCTGGGTGGATCCCCTGCCCCTCGATGCCTCGCGTCTGCTGGATCAGCTGGATGACTTCTGCGCGGATCAGCCCACCAGCAGTGCCAGGGACCTGTTCGTCGGCGAGGACCTGGAACTGCTTCTGGAGGAGGCCGATCGCCAGCGGGGCCAGTGGGGCTCTCGCTTCATCGATGTCCCCCATCTGTTGGCCGCCCTGTTGGATGACCGCCGCATTGCCGGCGCCCTCCTGCAACAGCAGGGGTTGACCCAGGAGGACCTGCGTCGCTCCGTTCCCAGGCCTGCGCCCGCAGCCAGCAGTCCCCCGCCGCAAGCGGTCGTTGAGCCGCCTGCTCCGGCGCGTCCCGCTCCCAGCAGGACAGTCGTCGAGCCCGCCCCCACTGATGAGAACGGCCTGAAGCTTGAGCAGGAGCCCACGGCCCTCGAGCAGTTCGGACGGGATCTCACCGCCGCCGCCCGGGCGGGTGACTTGGATCCAGTCATTGGTCGCGACACCGAAATCCGGCGTCTGATGCAGGTGCTGTCGCGCCGCGGCAAGAACAACCCGGTCTTGATCGGCGAGCCGGGCGTGGGCAAGACCGCCATCGCTGAGCTGCTGGCCCAGCGGATCGTCGCCGGCGAAGTGCCGGATGCCCTTAAGGGCCAGCGGCTGGTCTCCCTGGACCTGGGCGCCCTGATCGCTGGCGCCAAGTTCCGCGGCCAATTCGAGGAGCGCCTGCGCAGCGTGCTCAAGGAGGTGCGGGACGCCGAGGGCGCTGAGGCGGGCGGCGTGATCCTGTTCATCGACGAGCTCCACAACGTGGTGGGCCCGGAGCGCTCCAACAGCGACGCCGGCAGCATCCTCAAGCCGGCCTTGGCCCGGGGCGACCTGCGTTGCATCGGTGCCACCACCCCGGAGGAGTACAGCCGCACCGTTGAGAAGGATCCCGCCCTGAACCGGCGCTTCCAGCAGGTCCTGATCAAGGAGCCCAGCCTTGAGGAGAGCACCCTGATCCTGCGGGGCCTGAAGGAGCGCTACGAGTTGCACCACGGGGTGGCCATCACCGATGGCGCTGTCGTGGCCTCGGCTCGGCTTGCCGATCGCTACATCTCCGATCGCTGCCTGCCGGATTCAGCCATCGACCTGATCGATGAGGCCGCTGCCCAGCTGCGGATGGAGGTCACCTCCAAGCCGCGTCTGGTGGAGGAGGCCGAGAGCGATCTACGCCGCGTTGAGTTGGCCCTGCTTTCGGCGGAGAGCGCCCCAGAGGCCGAACGGGTGGCGCTGCAGCAGCAGCGCCGGCAGGTCAGCGAGACCCTGCAGGGCCTGCAGGAGCGCTGGTCAGCCGAGCGGGAGCAGTTGGCGGAGCTGCGCCAGCTCCTGGCCGATGACGAGGCCCTGCGCCTGCAGATCGCCGAGGCCGAACGCGATGGTGACCTCGAAGAGGCCGCCCGGCTCCAGTACGACCAGCTCCATGGCGTTCAGCAGCGCCGTCATGAGTTGGAGGAGCAACTCCAGGCCAGTCAGCAGAGCGGGCAGTCCCTGCTGCGGGAACAGGTGGAAGAGGGGGACATCGCTGATGTGGTGGCCCGCTGGACCGGGATTCCCGTTCAGCGCCTGCTGGCGGGTGAGCGCCAGAAGCTGCTGGAGCTTGAGCAGCGCCTGGCCCAGCGGGTGATCGGACAAGGGGAGCCCGTCGGTGCCGTGGCCGCGGCGATTCGCCGCGCCCGTGCGGGCATGAAGGATCCGCGCCGTCCCGTGGGCTCGTTCCTCTTCCTCGGTCCCACCGGTGTGGGCAAGACCGAACTGGCCAAGGCTCTCGCGGCGTCCCTCTTCGATGAGGAAGAGGCCTTGGTGCGCCTGGACATGAGCGAGTTCATGGAGCGCAATGCCGTGGCCCGCCTGCTCGGGGCTCCTCCGGGTTATGTCGGCTACGAGGAGGGCGGTCAGCTCACCGAAGCCGTCCGCCGGCGTCCCTATGCCGTGTTGCTCCTTGATGAGGTGGAGAAGGCCCACCCCGATGTCTTCAACGTCCTGCTGCAGGTCCTTGATGACGGACGCCTGACTGATTCCCAGGGCCGCACGGTCGACTTCCGCCACACCGTGGTGGTGATGACCAGCAACCTGGCCAGTCGAGCGATCTTGGATGCCGCCCGCGGCCAGGCCGACGCCTCGGCGCTCGAGGAGCAGGTGGAGCGAGCCCTGGCCAGCCAGTTCCGGCCGGAATTCCTCAACCGCATCGATGAGGTGATCCGCTTCCAGCCCTTGGGGCCGGCCGACCTGCAACGGATCGTGCGCCTGCAGGTGCTCGAGTTGGCGCAGTTGCTCCAAGAGCAGGGACTGGCGCTTCAGGTGGACGAGCCGGTCGTGGCCTGGCTGGCGGAGCAGGGCTACGAGCCGGAATACGGAGCGCGGCCCCTGCGCCGGTTGCTGCGGCGCCAGATCGAGAACCCCTTGGCCACCGAGTTGCTCGAGGAGCGCTTCCTGGGTGCGGCGGCCGTTCAGGTCAGCCTGGGCGAAGGCGAGCAGGCCCTCTGCTTCAAACCCATCTCAGGCCCTGAATAGGACATCCGTTAGTGTGTTTGTTTGCCGGCGCGTGGGCTCAACACGCCGCGCGGCCCGCTGAAGGCTCAGCAGGCTTCATGCTCTGCCCATGAGGCTTGGCCCTGATTTCCCCTGTGGAATCTTCATCCGTGGAATCCCAGACCGAACCACAAGTCAAGTCCGACGAGGCCGCCGCCACCGAACCGGTGAAGACCGGCTTCGTGGCAGACACCGTCGCTGAATTGCGCAAGGTGGTCTGGCCGAGCCGTCAGCAGCTGTTTGGTGAATCAGTCGCGGTGATCTTGATGGTCACCATTTCGGCTTTTGCGATCGCTGCCGTCGATCGCTTCTACAGCTGGGGAAGCTCCCAGGTGTTCCGCTGACCCGCTGAATCTTTCGCCCTCTCCTTCCTTTGCCCGTGTCCGACGTCGACTTGACCACTGAAGAATTCGCCGCGGCGGATCTGGCTGCCGACGCCGAACCCGCAGCTCCCGCCGCTGACTCGGAAGGCCGGGCTCTGATTGCCCGCTGGTACGCCGTTCAGGTGGCCTCCAGCTGCGAGAAAAAAGTCAAGGCCACCCTCGAGCAGCGGGCCGTCACCCTTGGCGTGGACAACCGCATCCTCGAGATCGAGATCCCCCAGACCCCCGCGGTCAAACTCAAGAAGGACGGCAGCCGCACCAGCACCGAAGAGAAGGTCTTCCCCGGCTACGTCTTGGTTCGGATGGTCCTCGATGAGGACACGATGATGGCGGTGCGGAGCACCCCAAACGTGATCAACTTCGTGGGTGCGGAAGATCGCCGTGCCACCGGCAAGGTCCGTGGTCACATCAAGCCTCGCCCCCTGAGCCGTCAGGAGGTGGATCGCATCTTCAAGCGGGCTGCCGAGAAGAAGCCTGTGGTGAAGGTCGATCTGACCGAAGGCGATCAAATCTTGGTGACCGCTGGTCCCTTCAAAGACTTCCAAGGCGAAGTCATCGAGGTGTCGGGCGATCGCAACAAGCTCAAGGCTCTGCTCTCGATCTTTGGCCGGGAAACCCCGGTGGAACTCGAGTTCTCCCAGATCAGCAAACAAAGCTGATTCCCGTGCGGCCGTCTCCCTGCGGAGGGCGGCCTAAGGCGGTGCTTCGGTTTTCGGAGTCCGCCGCACACGCTGCCCTAGGGTCGCGGATCCGCAGATTGCTCAAGACGCCAGGACGATGGCAAAAAAAGTTGTAGCTGTGATCAAGCTGGCGCTCGACGCCGGCAAAGCAAACCCCGCGCCGCCGGTGGGCCCTGCCCTCGGTCAGCACGGCGTCAACATCATGGCGTTCTGCAAGGAGTACAACGCTCGGACGCAGGACAAAGCCGGATACGTGATTCCGGTGGAGATCTCGGTCTTTGAAGACCGCAGCTTCACCTTCATCACCAAGACCCCTCCCGCTTCCGTGCTGATCGTGAAGGCAGCCGGAATCGCCAAGGGTGCCGCCACCTCTTCCAAGGGTTCTGTCGGGGCCATCAGCCGCGCACAGCTCGAAGAGATCGCCAAGACCAAGCTGCCCGACCTCAACTGCACCAGCGTTGAGTCGGCCATGCGCATCATCGAAGGCACCGCCCGCAACATGGGCGTGGCTGTGAAGGACTGAGTCTCGGGTTCATCCCGGCTCATCCATTCCTTTCTGTTCCTTAGCGGGGGAGAGCTCCTGAGCTCGTCTGCACCCCATTCCTGACATGCCCAAACTCTCCAAGCGCTACTCCGCCGCCGTCGGCAAGGTTGAAGAACGCGTCTACGCCCCGCAAGAGGCTGTCGACCTGGTGAAGGCCAACGCCACCGCCAAGTTCGATGAGACCGTCGAAGCCCACGCTCGCCTCGGCATCGACCCCAAGTACACCGACCAGCAGCTGCGCACCACCGTGGCCCTGCCCCACGGCACCGGTCAGAGCATTCGCATCGCTGTGATCGCTCGCGGTGAAAAGGTCGCTGAGGCCAAGGCCGCTGGTGCTGATCTGGCTGGTGACGACGATCTGGTCGAAACCATCTCCAAGGGTGAGATGGAGTTCGATCTGCTGATCGCGACCCCGGACATGATGCCCAAGGTCGCCAAGCTCGGTCGTGTCCTCGGCCCCCGTGGTCTGATGCCGAACCCCAAGGCCGGCACCGTCACCACCGACCTGGCCTCGGCTATCAGCGAGTTCAAGGCCGGCAAACTGGAGTTCCGCGCTGACCGCACCGGCATCGTCCACGTGCGTTTCGGCAAGGCCAGCTTTGACGCTGCCAAGTTGCTGGACAACCTGAAGGCGCTGCAGGAGACCATCGACCGCAACAAGCCCAGCGGTGCGAAGGGTCGCTACTGGAAGAGCCTGTACATCACCTCCACCATGGGTCCTTCCGTGGAAGTGGATGTGTCTGCGCTGCAGGACATCAAGCAAGAGGGCTGATCGTCCCCGTCCCTCTGCGCAAAGCCCCCGCCCCGGCGGGGGCTTTGTTGTATGTTCTTTCTCTGGCTAATGCCAGAAGGGTTACGCGCCCTACCCAAGACAGCAGGTCGAATTCCTGTTCTGCTCGCAGAACCTGAGTCCTTAAACCCTGCCGAGGTGTCCGCGACAGTTTTTCTCACCAGGGCTCCCTCGGGAGTTCGGGTTGGGTGAAGCGAGCCGCAGCCCTCGAGTACCGCCCGGTACTGGGGTTGCGTTCCCGGCTTGTTCCCCTGATCCGATCCTTAACCATGGGCCGCACTCTGGAGAACAAGCAACAGATCGTCGAAGAGCTGAAGCAGCTCCTTGGCGAGGCCGAAATGGCGCTGGTCCTTGACTACAAGGGTCTGTCCATCAAGGAAATGTCTGATCTGCGGACTCGTCTGCAGGCCAGCAACGGTGTCTGCAAGGTGACCAAAAACACCTTGATGCGCCGTGCCATTGATGGCAATAGCGCTTGGTCGGAACTCGATTCCCTCCTCACCGGCACCAACGCCTTCGTGCTCGTCAAGGGCGACGTGGGTGGTGCTGTGAAGGCCGTTCAGACCTTCCAGAAGGAGACCAAGAAATCGGAGACGAAAGGAGGCCTTTTCGAAGGCAAGCTCCTCTCCCAATCCGAAATCAAGGCCATCGGGGATCTGCCCTCCAAGGAGGTGCTCATGGCGCAGATCGCAGGTGCGATCAACGCCGTGGCCACCAAGGTGGCTGTGGGCATCAACGAAGTTCCTTCCGGTCTTGCTCGGGCGCTCAAGCAGCACGCCGATGGCGAGGGCAAGGCCGACTGAGGCCTGCTCTGCTGAGCTCTCCGATCCGACTGTTTACACAGATCTGTTGCTGATTCCCAACCATGTCTGCTACTACCGACCAAATCCTCGAGCAGCTGAAGTCCCTCTCCCTGCTGGAAGCCTCTGAGCTTGTCAAGCAGATCGAAGAGGCCTTCGGTGTGTCCGCCGCCGCTTCCGCTGGCGTCGTGATGGCTGCCCCCGCCGCTGGCGGTGCTGCTGAAGCTGCTGAAGAGAAGACCGAGTTCGACGTCCACCTCGAGGGCTTCGACGCGGCTGCCAAGATCAAGGTCCTGAAGGCCGTCCGCGAGGCCACCGGCCTGGGTCTGGGCGAAGCCAAGGCTCTTGTCGAAGGCGCTCCCTGCAACGTCAAGGAAGGCGTGGCCAAGGCTGATGCCGAAGCCATGAAGAAGGCCATCGAAGAGGCCGGCGGCAAGGTCTCCCTCAAGTGATCCCGCCGTGGGCTGCTTCGGCAGTCCACTCCTTCAACGAAGCCGGCCCTTTCGGGGGCCGGCTTTTTTGTGTGTAGCGGCGGCTGAGCAATAAAAAAGCCCCGCCGAAGGCAGGGCTTTGAGCCGGAACGCTTCTGGGAGTCTGTCCTCGTTTCGACCCCGGAAGTGGTGTTCCGCACTCCTCACACGCCAAAACCTTACCGCCAGAGAAAAAGACCAGGCCGCCGGTTCGGGCCGCTGTCTCAACTGTCCCTGATCAGAATCGTGGCGTCTGCCCGGCGTAAGGGATCACCTGGAGGGCGATGGGGCCGTTGCTGCTGCTACTAAGGGCCACCGCTGCTGGACGGTCCTGGCGCCGTTCCGCCTGGGCGATCAAGCCATCGAGGGGTTTGGGGTTGGCGAAATAGACATGGCTCAAGCTGCGCTCGCCGTACATCCGCCGTTCGAGCTGCCAGCCCGGCTCCAGCTTGAGGGCGACAAATCCACTGCGGTCCCGCAGGGGGATCGCCCCACGCCCCACGACGAGTTCGGTCGGGTGGCTGCCGGACATCGCCAGCAGCACCAGGGTGTTCCCTTGGCTCTCGAGCCTCAGGCGATAACGGGGTGAGACGTCGTCCTCGCCGACCCGCAGGGAATAGCCATTGCTGTCGAGGTAGCGGCTGCAGATCCCGCTGAAGTTGAAGCGGTTGAGGGCCGGATCAATCAGGCCGTCCCGGCGTTCTTCCCAGCACTTCGGTTGGGGTTTGAGCTGCTCGAGCACCAGCAGCTTCCAGTCCTGGTTGCCCACCGGTTGCCCCAGCACGGCCAGACGCTCCTGCTCGAGCGGCTGGCTTTGGAACACCCCTGCGGCGGCTTGGCTGCCCACCAGGCCTGCGCTCAGCAGAGCGAGGCCGGCCCACGGGAGGTAGCTTCGCTGCATGGGATGTCTCCTGGGCTCCTGACGAGAGCTGTGTTGTACCGGATGTTGGGGGACAAGCCCAGTGGTCAGTGATACGCCCAAGGTGGTTGCCGCCGCCTGCGACGGCGCTTGTAGCGGAAATCCCGGCCCTGGCGGCTGGGGTGCGTTGCTGCGTTTTGACGATGGCAGCGTTCAGGAATTCGGTGGGGCGGAGGCCAACACCACCAACAACCGCATGGAGCTGACGGCGGCGCTGACCCTGCTGGAGCGCTTGGCGGTTCTGCCGCGTCACCCGGACCTGAGCATCCGCACGGACTCCAAGTACCTGATCGACGGCTTCAGCAAGTGGATCAACGGTTGGAAGCGCAAGGGCTGGCGCACGGCCTCCGGGAGCCCTGTTCTCAACCGGGACCTCTGGGAGGCCCTCGATGGCGCGCGGATCCAGGGCTTGCCCCTGACCTACGTGAAGGGCCACAGCGGTGATCCCGACAACGACCGCTGCGATGTCATCGCCGTGGCCTTTTCCAAGGGCAACCCGATCCAGCTGGCGGCCGGGGAGGTGGTGGAGGCGGCCCCGGCCCTTGATCTGGCCCCTCCGGCCCTGCAGCAGCTGCTGACCCGCTTGGAGTTGGCGGATCGGTTGGCCGAGGGCGACTACGGGTTGAGCCTGATGGAGCTGGCGCAGTTGGTCGAGAAGCCCCTCAAGACCCTGGAGGGACGCGATGGTCCCTGGCGCTGGCGGGATTGGCAGGTCCTTCCCCTGGACGAGGGGCGCTGGCGTCTTCGCCGTGACGCGTCAGGATCAGGGGAGCCCCAAGGCGAGGAGCGAGGAGATGGCTGAGGTCGGCACGGGATCGCTCTACCAGCGTTTTGTGGGTCCCCTGCTCAGCCGTGATGACGGTGCCGATGCTGAGCAGCTGAGCCAACTCACACTGCAGGCCCTGGGGCAGGCCTCCCTGCGCCGCAACTGGCCCCTGGTGAGTAGTTCCCTGGCGGGCCTAGGGGCAGAGCTGCAGCGCAAGGACCTGCGGCTGGAGCAAACCCTTTTTGGCTGCCGCTTCCTCAATCCCGTCGGTCTGGCCGCCGGCTTTGACAAGAACGCCGTCGCTGCGGGCATCTGGCATCTGTTTGGTTTTGGCTTTGCCGAACTGGGCACGATCACCTGGCATGCCCAGCCCGGTAACCCCCGGCCCCGGCTGTTCCGTTTGGCCGAGGAGCGGGCCGCCTTGAACCGCATGGGGTTCAACAACCAAGGGGCCGAGGCGGCGCGCCGCACCCTGGAGCGCCAGGCTCTGCCGGCGGCCGGGCAGCGACCGGCGGTCTTGGGGATCAATTTGGGCAAGTCCAAGGTCACCCCCCTGGATCTTGCCCCGGATGACTACGCCTCGTCGTTGGAGTTGTTGGCTCCCCTGGCGGACTACGCCGTGATCAATGTCAGCTCCCCCAACACTCCGGGGTTACGGGAACTCCAGGACGAAGTGCAGCTGCGTCGCCTGGTGGAGCGGCTGCGGCGTCTGCCGGCCTGCCCCCCGTTGCTGGTGAAGATCGCCCCGGACCTGGAGGACGACGCCATCGATTCGATTGCCCGCTTGGCCTACGAGGAGGGCCTGGCTGGGGTGATTGCCGTGAACACCAGCCTGGATCGCCTGGGCCTGGAGGGCAGGCGCCTGGCCCAAACCGGCAAGACCTTGGCGGAGGAGGCCGGGGGACTGAGTGGTGCACCCCTGCGCCAGCGGGCCCTGGAGGTGATGCGCCGGCTGCGGGTCACCGCTGGCCCAAGCCTGCCCTTGATCGGGGTGGGTGGCATCGACTCCGCCGCGTCCGCCTGGGAGCGGATCACCGCCGGTGCGTCCCTGGTGCAGCTCTACACCGGCTGGATCTACGGCGGGCCTGGCCTGGTTCCGGAGATTCTCGAGGGCTTAAGCCAGCAGCTCGATCGCCACGGTTTCCGCAACATCAGCGAAGCCGTCGGCTCTGGGGTGCCCTGGAGCTGAAATCTCGATAGCTTGCGGATAGAGCAAGCGGAAGGCGAGTGGTGCTCGCAGGAGTTCAAGAGCGCCTCGGCCCCTTGCAAGCCTGGCTGTTTCCGCAGCGGGTCTACCTCGAGCTGCAGGATCAAGCGATCACGGCCATGGTCCTGAGCGGCCGGGGCCTGAGCTGGGTCGATCAGTTGTCCCTGCCGCCGGGGCTCTGCCAGGGCGGACGTCCCGTGTCTGGTTCGGCCCTGGCGGATCTGTTGGGGGATTGGTTGGTGCAGTGCGGCTACCCCGGGGCCAGGATCTGGGCTGTGCTGCCGGGCAGCGCCTGCGAACTACGCCTTCTACAGGGCAGCGCTCCTGAGCGAATGGCCATGCCCAAGGAGCTGGAGGCCCTGCGCTTGCCTTGGCCCCCGGAGACCGCGGTGGATCTGCTGAGCTCCCCTCTGCCCTCCTCCCCGGGCAGCCGTGTCTCGGTGGCGGTGGAGTCGGCCTTGCTGGAGGACTGGATCGAGGTCTTTGCCGATGCGGGCCTCGGTCTCGATGCCCTCGAGGCTGCTCCGGTCTGTGCACTGCGCTGCGTCGAGGGCCAGAAGGGTTGGTTGTTGGGACTGGAGCCTGAGCAGAGCTGGTTGCTGCGCCTGGAGCGGGGGGCTCCGATCTGGCAGTGGCGACTGCCGCCGTTGGCGGAGCTAGAGGCTTTGCAAAGCGAGCTCAACCAATGCCTGAGCTATTGGCAATCCCAGGCTCCTCAGCCGCGCTCGATGGATGTCGTGGTCTCAGCGGCCCTGCCGGCTTCGGCGCTGGAGACCCTGCAGAGTTGTCTTCCGCTGGAGCTCAATGGCCTGGATCCCTTGCGGAGCGACCCAGCGCAGTGGTCTCTGGGTCTGCTCTGGGGGCTGGCCGCGGCGGAGTTGGAACGATGAGCCCTCGTCTTGGCCCCCTCGATTTACTGCAGGAGCGCCGGCGTGCCAGCGGCATTGCTGAGCCAGGTGGGTCCATGCTTCCGGCCCGCCCGCTGTTGCTCAAGGGCTCGGCCATTGGCGGTGGCGTCCTTGCCTTGATGCTGCTCTTGCTGGTGGCGCTGGGGTGGCGCCAGCAGCAGGTGAACGCCGCCCTGGCGAACCTCGCCGGCATCAAGCTGCAGGTGCAGACCCTGGAGACGCGGGTCGGACGGGTGCGGCGGGCCAAGGCCCAGCTGCAGCGCAGCAGCGAGGGCTTGGCCAAGGGTCTGGTGGGGGTGTCCTCCGGCTCGGCCTTGCTGGCTCAGTTGTCCGCGGTCACCCCGGCCGGTGTGCAGCTCACGGAGGTGCGCTCCCAGAACAACGGCTTGCTGCTCAAAGGGGTCGCCGTTGATCCCCAGGCGTTCCGACGGGTCAATGGGCTGAGTCTGCTGCTCTCCCAGTCGCCGCTGTTTGATGCCGAGTCGGTTCAGGTGGTGAAGCTCCAGCGCGATGGCGCCAGCGGGGGGCCGGTGGACTGGGAGCTCTCCGCTCGCTTCGCGGCCCTGGCTCCGGATCAACAGTTGGCGGTGCTGCAGGCCCTGCAGGCCGACGGTTTGGTGCAGCGTCTGCGTTTGCTGCAGTCCAAGGGGGTGCTGCCATGAGCCTCCAACTGCGGCGAGAGCAGGTGTTGCTCGGTGCACCCGTGCTTCTGGGGGTGCTGCTGGCTGCAGCCCTGGGGGGCCTGGTGGCCTGGCCCCGTTGGCAGCGCTTGCAGGCGGATCAGCAGGAGCTGCTGGTGCTGGAGGAGCAACAGCAGCGCTTGCCCTTGCTGCGCCGTCAGCTCGAGAGCTTGGAGCAGCAGCGGGAGCAGGCTGACCGCAGGAATGCCCAGATCCTGGGGTTGATCGCGGGCAGCGGCGAGCTGCAGACGTTCTTGGCCCAGCTCAGTGAACAGGCGGCCCAGACCGGCGTGCTGCTGGATGGCTATGAACCGGTTCAGGCCGTCGCACCGCCCACCAGCAAAAAAAGCAACAAGACCGCGGCTGAGACCCCGCCGGCGGATCCGTTGTTGGCCCCTGGTTTGAAGAAGACCTCGGTGTTGCTGCGCGCCCGCGGCAGTGGCCCGCAGCTGTTGGATTTTCTGCGGCGTCTGGAGCGCCTGAGCCTCCTGGTGGTCCAGAGCGATCTCTCGCTCAAAAGTGGCAACAGCAGCAAAGACAAGGATGGCCGGGTGGTGCTGGAGCCCACCGAATTGCGGCTGAATCTGGGCCTCTATGCGAGAGATCACAGCCCAAGTCAGAAGCCTGGAAAGCCCGGCTGAGCATCGATACCATCCGCCCAACTGGCAAAGGGCAGCGTGGGTTGGCGGCGCACTGGGATCTCAGCCCTGATGGCTGCTGCCGCGATGACGGCTCCAGCGCTGGCGCTGCCGCAGTCCAGCGCGTCTGCTCCCGCGCCGTCCGTCGCGCCGTCCGGCGGGGCGCTGCTGCTGCAGTTGCGCCGTGGCGCCAACAGCGTGGACGTGGTGGTCGAGGGCACCGGTGCGGCTCCGCTGCTGCGGCAACGCCAAACCGCGGCCGGTTGGCAGGGGCAACTGCAGCTGAGTCAATCCGCCTCCCTGAAGGTCGGCCCGCAAACGCTGACCCTGCCGGAGGCCGGCCTGAAGCGCGTGAGCATCAGGGGGAGCGGGCGCGAGTTTGAGCTGGAGGTGGTGCCGATGCCGGGGGCACCGGCCTCCAAGCCGGTGGTCAGCGCCGATGGCCGCAACCTGATCCTGAGTTTCAGCGCCCCCAGCGAGTTGGTCTCGAAGACCGGCACCTTCAACCTCAATCAGCCCGGCTCGGTGCCCCAGCCGCGCTATGCCCCGCCCCTGCAACCCCGGGCGGTGGCGCCGCCCCTGGGCGACATGGCCGTGGGAACGATGGTGCTGCGCAACCGCAGCTACCTCAACCTCAGCGGCCCGCCGGTGACGATGACCCTGCGCAACGCACCGGCCAAAGACGCCCTGATGGCCCTCAGTCAGATGGGTGGCTACGGCTTCGTCTACGTCGACGATGAGGAGCGACCGGGTGCTCAGGCCAGCGCGGGCCCGACGGTTTCGCTGTCTTTCCGCGGTGAGGCCTACAGCAAGGCCTTGAACTCGGTACTGCTGGCCTCGGGTTTGCAGGGGCGGATGGAAGGGAATCTGTTGCTGGCGGGTCCCTCGGTCATGGGCAAGACCTTCGGCACCCAGATGTCCAAGGTCTATCGCCTCAACCAGGCCTCAGCTGAGTCGGCCGCCAAGTACCTGGCCAGCCTGGGGGCGCGCATCACCCAGGTCACAACGATCACCAATGCGGTGACCTCGGGGCAGCCCGTGGCGAACCAGGTGGCTGGTGGCGAGCAAACCCAGCAGACCAAGAAGGAGCAGATCACCACCACGGAGACCTATGGCGCATCCACCGGTCCCCTGCGTGGCTTGATTGGGACGACCGATTCACGCCTGCGCACCATCACCTTGGTGGGTGATTCGCAGTTGGTCTCGGTCGCTGAGAACTACCTCCGGCAGATCGATCTGCGCCAGCGGCAGGTGGCGCTGTCGGTGAAGATCCTGGATGTCACCTTGAACAACGACACCAGCCTTTCGAACTCCTTTGCCTTCCGCTCCGGCAGCAACTTCGTTGTCAGTGATCGGGGTGAATTCTTGGGTGCCTTTGGTGGCTTGCTGCCGCCGCAAGGGGATCAATTCAGCACGATTGCGGGTGGTGCTGCGAGCGCGAAGTCTGAAACGGTGACCGCTACTGGCCAGCAGGCAACAGTCGCGACCAGCGAGATTCCTGCTAACAGCCCTGCCCCAATTAATCCAGGCTTTGCTTATCCCTCTGGCAGTGCCAACAACTACAACTACTTCGATTTCGTCCGAGGTCTGATTGAGTCGAACACGACCAAGGTTCTGGCTTCGCCGACCCTGATCATTAACGAGAATTCCGAGCCGATCGCTTCCGGTGCGGCGGTCACCGTTGGCGGTTCGGGCACCGCTGCACTCAACACGGCTTCCATTGGTCGTCCCTTTGCCAACGAGTCCTTTGTGACGGTGGGGGCCCAGGAGATTGTTAGTTACACCGTGCAGGCCGGGCAAAACGGTGCCCCGAATAGCTGTCAGCCGGAGTTTGGGACGGCTGGTTTGACCTTTGGCGCGCGGGTCTCCCGCATTGATGACAACGGCTTTGTCACCTTCTCGATGTCACCGGAGATCTCGGCGGTGATTGCGACGGACGTGCGCATTGAAGGCTGCGGCACGGTCAATACCTTGACGACCCGTCGCTTGGATACGGGGGAGGTACGCGTGCGCGATGGCCAGACCTTGATCCTGACAGGTGTGATTTCTGATAACGACCAGGCCGTGGTGCGCAAGTGGCCCGTGCTTGGGGATATTCCGTTTGTTGGTCAATTCTTCAGGGATTCGATCAACAGGCGTGAGAAGCGCGAGCTGGTGATCTTGGTGTCGCCGCGCATCATCCGTGACGACAACGGCGGCAACTTCGGTTACGGCTACCAAGCCGCGACGCCTGAAGCCCGTCAGCTGGTCTCCCCGTACTAAATCGAGCCTGGTAGGGCGGCCTTGGCGGCGATCGGCGCCACCATCTTGAAGGCGGCCATCAGTCCCCCCAGCAGGGCGCTGCCCATGCCATTGCCTCCCTTTGCTTTCTTGCTGGGCTTGAGCAGGGTGGTTGCTGCCTCCTCCAGTGACTTGGCCTGCTGGAGCGCCCCCAGCTCGCTGTAGAGCCGGCCCGCGTAGCGCAGGTCCTGGGCGGCCAGGTTGAACTGGCCCTGCTCGGCGCGACTGACCCCCCGGGCCATCCAGCTCACCGCGGCGTTGGGGAGCCGTTCAATCGCCTGGCTGAAGAACTGCTCGGCCTCTGGAAAGCGGCCGGCTTCCGCCGCTTGGACGCCGGCGTTGTGGAGGGCGGCATAGCTGTGGACTGCCGCGCCGACCCCGCGGGCCCCTTGCCAATGGCTGCCCTCGAGGGCGCCGGGGTCCAGTCGTGCACCGGAGAGGTCGCTGTTGCGTAGATCGGTCCCCTCCAGCACTGAGCCCCGTAGATCCGCTCCCCGCAGGGATGCGCCGGCCAGGCTGGTGAAGCGCAGGTTGCTCTCCCTCAGGTCGGCTCCATCCAGGCGCGCTCCGCTGAGGTTGGCCCGCTCCAACTGGGCCCCTTGCAGCTGTGCGTCCCGCAGATCGGCATGGACCAGGTCGGCGTCCTGCAGCATGCAGCGCTCGCAGGAGCGTTGATCCAGGGTGCGAATCACCGCTTGGTCATCGGCCGCCCATGCGGCTCCGCTCCCCAGTACCAAAGCCAAGCCGGCCAGATGGAGACGCAGGCGAGCCATGGGCTGGTGCGGCCGAACTGGCGCTGTTCTAACGGTCATCTCTCCCCCCGTCGATCAGGCTGGGGGGATGGAAGCCCACGGCGGCAACTTGGAGGCAACGGCACGGCGCTTGGGCTGCCGGCCGGATCAGATCCTGGATGCCAGCGCGTCCCTGGCGCCCTTTGTCCTGCCGCGGGCGGCCCGGCGGGCCCTGCGGCAGGTGGATCTGCGGGCCTATCCCGACCGCAGCCACTGGCGGCTGCGCCACCAGATCGCGCGGCTGCATGACTTGGATCCGGAGCTGGTGCTGCCCGGCAATGGTGCGGCGGAACTGTTCACCTGGGCTGCCCGTGATGCGGCCAGCGGTGGTCTGTCGCTGTTGCCCCAGCCGGGCTTCGCTGATTACGCGCGTGCTCTTCAGTGTTGGGGCGGCCAGCAGCGGCCCTTGGCCCTTCCCCTGGAGTGGGAGGCCGCATTCCCGCAACCGTTCCCGTCCGTCGCCGCTGCGGAGGTGCTCTGGATCACCAACCCCCATAACCCCACCGGCCAGCTCTGGAGCCGCGCGTCCTTGAGGCCGCTGCTGGCGCGTCACAGCCTGGTGATCTGCGATGAGGCCTTCCTGCCGTTGGTGCCAGGCGGGGAGCAACAGTCCTTGATTCCGCTGGTGGCGGAGCACCCCAACCTGATCGTCATCCGCAGCCTGACCAAGCTGTACGGAATTGCTGGGGTTCGGCTCGGCTATGCCGTGGCCCAGCCCGAGCGGCTGCAGCGCTGGGCCGGCTGGCGGGATCCCTGGCCCATCAATACCTGGGCTGGGGCCTTGGCCGATGCCCTGCTGAGCGATCCCCGCGCTTACCAGCGCTGGTGCTCCCGCGTGCAGGCCTGGGTGGTGCAGGAGGGCCAGTGGTTGCAGCAGCGCCTGCGGGCTTTGCCTGGCATTCACCCTTACCCGTCAGCGGTCAATTACCTGCTGCTGCGCGCTGAGCAGGGTTCCCTGCAGCCGCTTCGGGAGGCGTTGGAGCGGCGACATCGCATCCTGGTGCGCGATTGCCGATCCTTCGCCGGGCTTGGCGAGTCCTGGTTGCGGATCGGCTACCAGAACCGCTCCGGCAACAGGCGTCTGCTGCGGGCCCTAGGCGCTGAGCTCCTGCAGTAGTCCTGCGATCAGTGCTTCGGCATCGCGCACGGCCAACTGCTCCATGCCGCGGCGCAACTGCAGCAGTGGGTCGATCACCGGATCGCAGCCCCGCAGCCTGGGACCGAGTAGGCGCCAGAGGGTGCGCTCCAGGGCGGGATGCTCGGGGGGGTGCTGCCAGACGATCACTGCAGCACCGACGGCCGCGGCGGCACCGGCGTTGGCGTCCTGGTGCTTGTCCGCTGCTTGGGGGTAGGGGACCAGGATCGTTGGACTCCCGCAGACCGCCAATTCGCTCAGGCTGCCGGCACCCGCACGGCTGATCACCAGATCGGCGTGTTGCAGCAAGCCGGCCACCTCGTCGCTGAAGGGTCGCTCGGCGTAGCGGGGGTGTTGCAGTTGACCGCTCTCGGGGTCGTTGTTGCCGCTGAGGTGGACCACCCGGCAGCCCAGGTTCAGTAGTCGGGGCAGCAGGGGCCGGACCATGCGGTTGAGCCCCACGGCACCCTGGCTGCCGCCCATGACCAGCAGCAGTGGGCCCGCTCCCGCCGGGACCCAATTCGGGAGTGGTGCCGCCTGCAGAAACTCCCGGCGTACCGGGGTGCCCGTCACCCGCGGGCGGCAGCCCTGCAGGCGCTCTGCTGCCTGGGGTAGTCCGACGGCGACCTGGCTGCAGAGCCGCCCGAAGAGACGCGTGACTTTTCCTGGGACGCCATTGGATTCATGCAGCACCACCGGCACCCCGCACCAGCGGGCCGCCAGGATCGCCGGTGCAGCGATGTAGCCGCCGGTGCTGAAGACCAGGCGGATGCGTTCCCGGCGGATCAAGCGCCGCACCGTGACGGTGGCGCCCAGCAGGCGCAGCAGGTTGGTGAGCTTGCGCAGTCCCCGGCCCTGAAGGCCGCCGGCATCGACGGTGTGCAGCCGGTAGTCCTGGGGAACTAGCTCGGTCTCCAGCCGGTCGGGAACACCGAGCCACTGGATCTCCCAGTCCGAGGGCAGGGCCTGGGCCACGGCGAGGGCTGGGAAGAGATGCCCGCCGGTGCCGCTGGCAGCGATCAACAGGCGTGACATGGGCATCGCTGATGAGCGCGCCTAACTTAAGGGCACCTCCCCGTTGAGCTCCCGTGCAGTTGCGCTCCTTCCTGGCTGCCGCCCTCGCTCTGACGGGTCTGGCCATGGGGGCTCCCCTTCGGGCGGCGCCCAGCCTGCAGGCCCTGCAGGAGGCCCTGAACAACGGCTCCTCCTCGGAGATCTCGGCCCTGCTCGAGGCCGGTAATGGCCTGGATCCCGCGTTGGTGTTGCAGCGCCGCGACTTCTTGCGCGCTCAGTTTCCCGATGCCAGTTGGCAGGTGAGCCCCGGGGTCTCCCTCAAGGACGGACGGCCCACCACCCTCGTCACCGTTGCCGGTAGCCGTAAGCAGGGGCCCTACAAATTCCGCTTTGAAGCCACCCAGAAGCTGGTGCTGGGATCCAGCGGCGATCGCTTCAACAGCCAGGACGTGATCGAATCCAATTCGATCCTGCGCAGCGGTGACCCCAACCTCAAGGTCAGCCTGTTGATTCCCGATGCCGTGCTGACGGGGCAGCGCTACGACCTCGATGTGATCTTTGACGACCCCCTTAACGGTGCGGTGGTTGCCGGGGCGATCAAGCCCGTCACGGTCAGCGAGTTGCTGCGGTTGCAGGCTCCCGACCTGCAGCTTGAGGCCCTCGGTGGCGGCGGCCTGTTCAAGACCGTGCAGGCCCCCTTCCAGCCGGGCAGTCAGACCTGGGCGGTGCTGTTGGTTCACCCCAAGGGGATCGTCGCGGCGTCCAAGCAGGTCCGGGTGGTCGCCAAGCGCTCCGAGCTCACCCTTTAAACCAACGGGCCAGCGCGGAGACATCCAGCTCACCGCAGCCCTGCTCGATCAGCTCGTCCTCTAGGGCGGCCACCCGTTCGCAGATCGGAAGCTCCAGCTGGGCCTCGGCCGCGGCACCCAGGGCGATGCCGAGGTCCTTGCGGTGCAAGGCCAACTTGAACCCCAACGGATAGGAGTCGTTGATCATCTGTTGGCTCCTGTTCTCCAGGGCCCAGGAGCCAGCGGCGCCACCCTTCAGGGCCTGCACCAGGGCGTCTTGCGGTAGCCCCAGACGATCGGCGAGGGCCAGGGCTTCAGCGACAGCGGCATAGCTGCCGGCCACCAACACCTGATTGACCGCCTTGGCCTGCTGCCCTGCTCCCACGGGGCCGAAGTGATGCAGGCTGCCGCCAATGACCTCCAGGAGCGGCCGAGCCCGCTCGAGCTGGTCCAGCTCAGCCCCGATCAACACCCGTAGGGTTCCGGCTTCGGCTCCTTCGGTGCCGCCGGTCACCGGAGCATCGATGTAGTCCACCCCCTGCGTCGCGAGCTCGCCGGCGAGGCGTTGGCTGGTGCCTGGGCTGATGGTGGAGCAGTCGATCACCAGCGCCCCAGGCTGCAGGTGGCCCTTCGCCAGGGCCAGCACCTCCTCGACCGCCTGGTCATCGCTCAAGCAGAGCAGCAGCAACGGCGACGCGGCCGCCGCTTCAGCCACGGTCGCCGCTCGCTGGGCACCCGCCGCCTCCAGGGATTGTGCGGGAGCGGCAGTGCGGTTGAAGGCGGTCAGGCTCCATCCGGCCCGCAGCAGGTTGCGGGCCATGGGGGCACCCAGGGCTCCAAGGCCCAGACAGCTCACATCAGTTGGCATGGGCTGGTTTGGAGAGGGTGTTGAGTTCGCCTCGGTCCAGGCTGCCATCGCCGTTCTGGTCGATGGTCTGGAAGTGCTTGCGCAGCCAGGGGTAGCCCTGGGCTTCCTGTTGGTCGATGCGGCCATCGCCGTTCTGGTCGGCCTTACGCAGGACCCGCTCGGCGCGCGGGGGCGGCACCTTGTTACTGGGCTTGAGATCCGCGGGGGTCAGGTAGCCGCGGCGGTTCTGGTCCAGGCGGTCGAAATGACGCTGGAGGTAGGGCTGCCCTTGAACCTCCTGGCGCTCGAGTCGTCGGTTGCCGTCCCGGTCCAGTTGCTCGAAGAGCTGTTGCAGGCGCCGTTCATAGGCCTTGAGTTCCTGCGGCGTCTGAGCCTGCAAGCCCAGGGGGAAGGCCAAGAGCAGGCCGGCGCCAGCGGCAAGCAGGAAACAGGAGCGGTGGCGCCTCATGGCATCAGGCTATGGAGCCCTGCTCGCTGCAATCGGCCTGGCCGCTCGGCAAGGTGTGACCAGATCTGTCTAGCGCGATTTCCGCAGCTTGATCTCCATACAGTCGGGACAGATGTTGCGCCTGCAGCCCCATGGCCGTGCCTGCACGGAGCACTCCCCAACGCATCTGGGTGGTGGATGACGATGCGGAGCAGCGGCGCTTGGTCGGCACCTATCTGACCGATCAGGGCTACGACGTGCGCTGCCTCAGTAGCGGTGAGCAACTGATGGTCCGGCTGGAGAGCCAGCGGCCCGATTTGGTGGTGCTCGACGTCATGCTTCCTGGGGAGGACGGTCTGACCCTGCTGCGCCGTCTGCGGGATGGCGGCGATGACCTGCCGGTGGTGATGTTGACGGCCAAAGGGGACGGCATCGATCGGATCATTGGGCTAGAGCAGGGGGCCGACGACTACTTGGGTAAACCCTTCCTGCCCCGGGAGCTCACGGCGCGGATTGAGGCGGTCCTGCGGCGGCGCGTCGCCCTGCCTGCGGGCACGCCGCTGGCGGAGGGACAGGTGGTGGAGTTCGGCGAGAACCGGCTGGATTTGGCCAACCGCAGCTTGGAGCGCAATGCCCATCCCGTTGTGATCACCAGCGGGGAGTTCAGCCTGCTCGCGGCTTTTGTCCAGCACCCCCATCGGCCCCTGTCCCGGGAGCGTCTGATTGAGTTGGCCCGGGGTCCGGAATCGGAGACCGACAGCCGCAGCATGGATGTCCAGGTCTCCCGGGTCCGCAAGCTGGTGGAGCCCGATCCCACACGGCCCCGCTACCTGCAGACGGTCTGGGGTTACGGCTACGTCTTTGTGCCCGATGGCCAAGCACGCACCCGTTAAGTACGTCCTGGCGGGCGCGGGCATCTCCGCCCTGGCTCTGGTGGTTCTGCAATCGCTGCTGGCCCAGCGCTTGGAGCGGGCGCAGATTGCCCAGATGGGTCCCGAGGTGGCCTTCAACCTGAAGCTCGGGGAGTTGGCACTCGATCGCCTGCCGCCCGAGGCCCTGGCCCGTCTGAGTGGATTGCCGTTGCGGGTCGGCCCCTTCCCTCCCGTCAGTGGCGATGGACGTTTGCAGCGGCAGGCGCGGCTGCTGCAGCAGGAGCTCTGCCAGCGGGTGCGGCCCTGTCCGCCGGTGCTACCGGCCCAAAGTCTGGCGCCCGGCCTGTGGGTCGAGTTGCTGTCGCCCCTGGAGCCGATCTGGTTGTTCACCCCCGTGGGGCCGGCTCAGCGCTGGCCCCCTGATCCCCTCTTGCTGGGGTTGTCCTTGTTGACCGGGAGCATCTCTGCCTCGTTTCTGTTCCTCTGGCGCGAGGTGCAAACCCCCCTGCAGCAATTGGAGCAGGCCCTGGGTTCCGTGGGGCGGTCCGGCCAGCAGCCCGCTCTGCCGGAGCGGGGGGCTCGGGTGGTCCGCTCGTTGACGGGCCGCTTTAACGCCATGGTCGAGCGCCTGGCCAGCAATGACCGTGAGCGCACAACGATGCTCGCGGGCATCGCCCATGACCTGAAAAGCCCCCTGACCCGTCTGCGCCTGCGTTTGGCGGACCAGCGGCCAGCGGAGGCGGACCTGGATGCGCTCGAGCGCATCACCAGTCAGTTCCTGTTGTTTGCCGGAGGCGGGGATGCGGAGCAGCCCGTGCAGTTGCCCCTGGATCAGTGGTTGGCGGAGTTGACCGCTCCCCTCGAGGCGGACCAGGTGCAGCTGGATCTCACCCCGATGGAGGCGCGGGTGCAGCCGGTGGCCCTGGGGCGAGCGGTGGGGAATTTGATCGAGAACGCCCTGAGCCATGGACAGGCCCCGCTGCGGTTGGTCCTGCGTCCGGAGGCGGCGGATGGTTTTCGCATTGAGGTCTGGGATCAAGGCGATGGCATTCCTGCCGAGCAGTGGGCTCAAGCCTTGATGCCGTTTCAGCGCTTGGACCGGGCCCGGGGCGGCAGCGGCCACTGCGGTCTGGGGCTCGCCATCGCGGCTCGGGTCGCTGCCAGCCATGGCGGGGGGCTGAGTCGCCTGCAGTCGGAGCGGGGATTCGCCGTGGTGCTGACGGCCCACTCCCTGGAGCGCCCGTAGCTGGAGGAGGCACAAAAAAAGGGGCCCCTCGGGGCCCCAGTCGCTGAATCGCCAGTGGAGATCAGGCTTCGTCGAGGGCGGCCACGCCGGGGAGGACCTTGCCTTCCAGCAGCTCGAGGCTGGCGCCACCGCCGGTGGAGATGTGGGACATCTTGTCGGCCAGGCCGGCCTTTTCCACAGCAGCCACGGAGTCACCGCCGCCGATGATCGTGCAGCAGCCCTTACCGCTGATGTCAGCCAGGGTGGTGGCGATGGCGTTGGTGCCGGCGGCGAAGGCGTCGAACTCGAACACGCCCATGGGGCCGTTCCAGATCACGGTCTTGCAGTCGGCCAGGGCGTCCTGGAAGACCTTGACGGAATCGGGACCGATGTCCAGGCCCATCCAGCCGTCGGGGATGGCATCCACCTTGGCCACCTGGCTGTTGGCGTCGGGGGCGAAGTTGTCGGCCAGCACCACGTCGGTGGGCAGCAGGAACTGAACGCCCTTGGCAGCAGCCTTGGCCTCGAGCTCCTTGGCCAGCTCCAGCTTGTCCTCTTCCACCAGGCTCTTGCCGACGGCCATGCCGCGGGCCTTGTAGAAGGTGAAGATCATGCCGCCGCCGACAAGGATCTTGTCGCACTTGTCGAGCAGGGCCTCGAGCACGCCGATCTTGGAGCTCACCTTGGAGCCGCCGACGATGGCCGCCAGGGGACGCTTGGGCTCATCGATGGCGCCCTGCAGGTACTGCAGCTCCTTCTCCATCAGGTAGCCGGCGACGCTGGGGCTCAGGTACTGGGTCACGCCCTCGGTGGAGGCGTGGGCACGGTGAGCGGCACCGAAGGCGTCGTTGACGTACACGTCAGCCAGGCTGGCCAGCTTCTTGGCGAAGTCGCCTTCGTTCTTCTCTTCTTCGGCGAAGAAGCGGACGTTCTCCAGCAGCACGACGTCGCCATCGGCCATGGCAGCAACCTTGGCCTCGGCGTCAGGGCCGATGCAGCTGTCGGTCTTGACCACGCCCTTGCCCAGCAGTTCGCTCAGGCGAGCGGCCACGGGGGTGAGGCGCATGCCCTCGTTCACCTGACCCTTGGGACGACCGAAGTGGGCCGAGAGGATCACCTTGGCGCCCTTGCCCACCAGGTCATTGATGGTGGGGAGGGCAGCGCGGATGCGGGTGTCATCGGTGATGGCGCCGGCGTCGTTCAGGGGAACGTTGAAGTCGACCCGAACCAGCACGCGCTTGCCGCGCAGCTCGTCAGCGGAAAGGCTGGCCAGGGAGCGCTTCGCCATGGGTGAGACAAGGGGGTAGAGGTCGGGCGAATTTAGCGGGCCAGTCAAGGGTTGCCCCGTTTTTGCGCTCAGCGATGGCTTTGCTGGCCCCCCGCGCTGTCGGCGCTAGACAGAGGGTGCACCGGCCAGCCGGCCATGTTTGAGATCGTTCTCTTCCCCATCGACCGCAGCCGCCAGGCTGCTGAAACCGCTGCCTTCGCCCTGAAGTTGGCCCAGCAGCACGACAGCCGTTTGGTGCTGCTCTCCGTGGTTGAGCCCGGTCAAGACGATCCCGCTGCTGTGGCTGCGTTGTTGGAGGACGCCCGCGGTCGCTTCCAAGAGCAGGGCGTCAGTTGTGAGGTGCTCGAGCGCGAAGGAAAACCGGCTTTTGTGATCTGTGATGTGGCCGATGAAATCAATGCCGATGTGATCGTGATGGGGACCCGCGGGCTGAGCCTCGAAGCGGAGGACGCCCCCAGCACGGCCTCCCGTGTGATTCAGTTGGCCCCTTGCCCCGTGATGGTGGTGCCGTGAGTGAGCTGCTGAGTAGCGCGGCCCCGTCGATTCAGTGGTATCCGGGCCACATCGCCAAAGCAGAGCGCGCGCTCACCGACAACCTGGCCAAGGTCGACTTGGTGATCGAGGTTCGCGATGCCCGCATCCCGACGGCCACCGGCCACCCCCGTTTGCAGCGTTGGATTCAAGGCAAGCAACATCTGCTGGTTTTGAACCGCCGCGACATGATTCCAGTGGCGGCGCGGGAGGCCTGGGACGCCTGGTTCCGCGGCCAAGGCCAGACCCCTTGGTGGAGTGATGCCAAGGCCGGCACGGGGGTCAAGCAGCTGCAGCAGGCAGCGATTCGAGCGGGCGATTCCCTCAATGAGCGGCGCCGGAATCGCGGCATGCGCCCAAGGCCCGTGCGGGCGTTGATGCTGGGTTTCCCCAACGTCGGCAAGTCCGCCCTGATCAATCGCTTGGTGCGCCAAAAAGTGGTGGACAGTGCCCGCCGCGCTGGCGTGACCCGCAGCCTGCGCTGGGTCCGGCTTGGCCAGGACTTGGACCTGCTGGATGCACCAGGGGTGTTGCCCCCTCGCCTGGATGACCAGCTCGCTGCCCTGCGTCTGGCGCTCTGTGACGACATCGGCCAGGCGGCCTACGACGGAGAGGCCGCCGCCATGGCCTTTGTCCACATGCTCGCGGCCTTGGAGGCAGCGGAGACCTCCGGGGTCAAGCCCGGCCTGCTGGAGCGTCGCTATGGCATCCCGGTCGAGACGCTGTCAGGGGAGGGCGCGCCCAAGCCGGATGTCCATGGCTGGTTAACGGGAGCGGCTGAGCGGCATACCAGTGGCGACACGGTGCGAATGGCCCAGCGGTTCCTCGATGACTTCCGCCGGGGCATGCTCGGACCGATTGCCTTGGAGTTGCCGTGAGTGGTTTTGGGGAAGGTGAAGGGGAGCTGCTGACGCTCACCTACCCCAAACCTCTGCCGATGCGATTGGACCGCTGGCTCGTGGCCCAACGCCCCGAGCAGAGCCGGGCCCGGATTCAGAAGTTCATCGACGCGGGCTATGTCCGCGTCAACGGAGTCACGGGCCGCGCCAAGACCCCCCTGCGTCTGAACGACACGGTGGAGTTGTGGATGCCGCCGCCGGAGCCCCTTCCCTATCTGATCCCCCAGGACATCCCCCTGGATGTCCTCTACGAGGACGAGCACCTGATCGTGCTCAACAAGCCGGCCGGGCTCACGGTCCATCCCGCCCCTGGGAACAAGGACGGGACCCTGGTCAATGGCCTGCTGCATCACTGCCCCGATCTACCGGGCATCGGCGGCGAGATGCGTCCGGGGATCGTTCATCGCCTGGACAAGGACACGACGGGCTGCATCGTCGTGGCCAAGAGCCAGGAGGCCTTGGTCAAGCTGCAGGTGCAGATCCAGAAGCGCGTGGCGTCCCGGGAATACCTGGCGGTGGTTCACGGAGCCCCGGCCGGGGACAACGGAACGATCGTTGGGGCCATCGGCCGCCATCCCGCCGATCGCAAGAAGTACGCGGTGGTCCATGACGGCTCCGGGCGCCATGCCTGCACCCACTGGACCCTGCTGGAGCGCCTGGGTGATTACGCCCTGATGCGCTTCAAGCTCGACACCGGCCGCACCCACCAGATCCGGGTTCACTGCGCCCACATCGGGCATCCCATCGTTGGGGATCCGGTTTATTCCCGCTGCCGCAAGTTGCCGTTGACCCTGCCCGGTCAGGCGCTCCATGCCTTCCAGCTGGGTCTGGATCACCCGATCCGTAAGGACCGAATGCTGTTTGAGGCCCCCCTGCCGGAGGTGATGGAGAAGCTGCTCAAGCTGCTGAGGCGGCGGGCAGGCGTGGACACGCCTCCACCAGAGTCCGAGTGATGGCGGCCTGGGGCTGGCTGAGCAGCTGATCACCGGGGCCTTCTTCGACGATCTTGCCGCCATCGAGCACCACGACCCGCTGGCAGAAGCCACTGGCCACCGCCAGGTCGTGGGTGACAAAGATCAGCCCCAGACCGAGGCGGTCCTGGAGGGAGCGCAGCAGCTGCAGCACCTCGGCCTGGACTTCGGCATCGAGCATGCTCACGCTCTCGTCGCAGAGCAGCACCTGCGGTTCCAGCACCAGGGCCCGTGCGATGGCGACCCGCTGTTGCTGACCGCCGGAGAGCTGGCGGGGCAGGCGCCCCTCAAAGGCCTCGGGCGGCTGCAGGCCAACGGCCTCTAGCCAGTGCCGGGCCTGTTCACGGGCGGCCGCTGGGCTGGCGAGCCCATGGATCAAGAGTGGATCGGCAATGGCCTCCCCCACGGTCATCGCTGGGTTGAGGCAGGCCAGCGGGTCTTGAAAGACCATTTGGATGCGCCGCCGGGCCTGGCGCAGGGCCTCACCCCGCAGGCGCATGAGATCAACGCCCTTGAGCTTCACGCTGCCGCCCCGGACCGGCGTCAGCCCCATCAGGGCGCGGCAGAGGGTGCTCTTGCCGCAACCGGAGGCGCCAACGACACCCACGGTTTCACCGTGGCGCAGCTGCAGGCTGACCCCGTCCACGGCCCGGTACCAGCGGGACTGCCAGGGCAATCCCGGCAGGGGATGCCAGCAGCGCAGTCCCTCCAGCTCCAGCAGGGGAGAGGCATTGGACGGGGCGGGTGTGACACCGCCTTCCCGGGCCCGCGCGGCCCCCACGAGCCGTTGGGCCAGGGGCGATTGGGGTTGGGTGAGCAGGGTGGTCGCTGGGGCCTGCTCCACCAGTCGGCCCTGATCGAGGACGGCGATTTGATCGCACCAGCGCCCGGCCATGGCCAGGTCATGGCTGATCAGCAACAGGGCGCTGCCGGCCTCCCGGCAGAGGTCGCACAGCTCCTGCATGACTTGCCCGGCCACGGCCACATCCAGGCTGGTGGTGGGTTCATCGGCAATGACCAGGGCGGGGCGCAGGGCCATGGCCAGGGCAATGGCGAGACGCTGTCGCATCCCGCCGCTGAACTCGTGGGGATAACTGCTGTAGCGCTCCTCGGTGATGCCGACCCGCTGGAGTAAGGCCCGAGCCCGTTCACGGATTCGTGCCTGCTGCCAGGCCGGGCGGTGTTCGCTGAGGGTGTCGGCCAGGTGCTCGCCGATCGTCATCAGGGGGTTCAGCCGGGTCATCGGGTCTTGGAAGACCAGGCCGACCGCCTCGCCCCGCAGCCGCCGCAGTTCGGAGCGCCTGAGGGTCCTTGGATCCCTGCCCTTGAGCAACAGTCCGCCTTGGCAGCGACTGCCCTGGGGGAGCAGTTGCAGCACGGCTCGGGCCACCGTGCTTTTGCCACAGCCGCTGGGCCCCACCAGGGCGAGGCGTTCACCCGCGTTCAACTGGAGATGGAGGCCATCGAGGGTGTTGCTTTGGCTCCCCGGGTAGCGCACGCGCAGGCCTTGCAGCTCCAGGACCGCACCGGGATGGGCTGGGGCGGCCATGGTCAGGCAACAGCACTCCACCCAGGCTGGCAGGTGCGGGAAGGGCAAACCCTCACCTGTGGTCGGTTTGTGAGGGCCACTGCATACGATGGTGGAAATCGCAGAGCGCAATGCTCCAGGCGGTGCCCGGTACGGCAGAACGGTCCGCCTCCAGTGGGGCAGCGGCTGCTGCTGAACGCCAGGGCCCAGGAGCGGCGCTCGGCAGACGGATCATCAACAGCCCCGCGGACTACGGCATTGAGCTGCCGGCGTGGCTGCACACCTGCATTGAGCACGTTCCCCCTGGGGTCGGGGAAAGTTGCCCCACCGACACCGAGGCGCTGCTGGCCTCAGCCTTCGACTTCGCGTTTCAGCTCCATGACGGCCAGGTGCGGGCCAGCGGGGAGCCCTACATCTGCCATCCCGTGGCGGTCGCTGATCTGCTGCGTGACATCGGTGCCAGTGCGGGGGTGATCGCCGCTGGATTCCTCCATGACGTGGTGGAGGACACCGAGGTCACGCCAGAGGAGATCGAGCAGCACTTCGGCTCTGAGGTGCGGGGCTTGGTGGAAGGGGTCACCAAGCTGGGGGGCATTCACTTCACCAACAAGACCGAGGCCCAGGCCGAAAACCTGCGCCGGATGTTCCTGGCGATGGCCAGTGACATCCGCGTGGTGCTGGTGAAGCTGGCTGATCGCCTGCACAACATGCGCACCCTCGGTGCGCTCAAGCCCGAGAAGCAGCAGCGGATTGCCCGGGAAACGCGAGAGATCTACGGCCCCTTAGCCAACCGCTTGGGCATTGGTCGCTTCAAGTGGGAGTTGGAGGACCTGGCCTTCAAGATCCTCGAGCCCGAGGCCTTCCGCGACGTGCAGCAGCAGGTCTCCAGCAAGCGCAGTGACCGCGAGGAGCGCCTGGGGGTCACCGCCGACATCCTCAGCGGCAAGTTGTCGTCTGTGGGCTTGGGTGAGTGCGAGGTCAGTGGACGGCCCAAGCACCTCTATGGCATCTGGAACAAGATGCAGACCCAACGCAAGGCCTTCCACGAGATCTACGACGTGGCGGCACTGCGGATCATCTGCCCGAACGTCGAGAGTTGCTATCGCGCCCTGGCGGTGGTCCATGACACCTTCCGCCCGATTCCTGGTCGCTTCAAGGACTACATCGGGCTGCCGAAGCCCAATGGCTACCAGTCCCTGCATACGGCGGTCATCGGTCGCCATCGGCCGATTGAAGTCCAGATCCGCACGGCCGAGATGCACCGGGTGGCGGAGTTCGGCATCGCAGCCCACTGGAAATACAAAGAGGGCGGATCCCCCGCCGCCACCGGATCGGATGCCGAGCGCTTCAACTGGCTGCGGCAGCTGGTGGATTGGCAAAAAGATGGCGTGGGTGAGGACAGCGGGGACTTCCTGCGCTCGATCAAAGAGGACCTCTTTGATGAAGAGGTGTTTGTCTTCACTCCCGGTGGAGATGTGGTGGGCCTGCGCAATGGCTCAACTCCAGTCGACTTTGCCTATCGCATTCACTCCGAGGTGGGGAACCACTGCCAAGGGGCACGCATCAACGATCGCCTCTGCCCTTTGGCAACGCCGCTGCAGAACGGCGACTTCGTTCAGATCCTGACCTCCAAGACGGCTCACCCCAGCCTGGATTGGCTCAACTTCGTGGCCACGCCCACGGCGCGTAATCGCATTCGCCAGTGGTACAAGAAGAGCCATCGTGAGGAGAACATCCAGCGCGGCACCGACATGCTCGAGCGCGAGCTGGGCCGTGATGGTTTTGACGCCCTCCTCAATGGCGAGGCGATGGCGAAGGTGGCGCGCCGTTGCAACCTCGTCGGCACCGAGGATCTGCTCGCGGCCATTGGCTTTGGTGGCGTCACCCTCCATCAAGTCCTGAACCGCCTGCGGGAGGAGCTGCGCCTGGCCACCGAGGCCGAGGCCCCGGTCATCAGCGATGAAGAACTCGCCCGCAACCTCACCCAGCAGGGGGAGCAGACCTCGGGGCCATCGACTCCCCTGACGGGCCATGGCGACGCCAGCCCGATCCTGGGTCTCGAAGGCCTCGAATATCGCTTGGGCGGCTGTTGCAGTGCCCTCCCTGGCGAGGCGATTGTCGGCACGGTCGCCCTCGGCAACCACGGCATCACCATTCACCGTCAGGATTGCTCCAACCTCGGTTCAGTGCCGGCTGAGCGCCGTCTGCCGGTGCAGTGGAATCCCCAGGTCAGTGATTCCCAGCGTCGCCGCTATCCCGTTCAACTGCGGATTGAGGTGCTCGACCGGGTGGGTGTGCTGAAGGACATCCTCACGCGCCTGTCCGACCACCGCATCAATGTCAGCGATGCCCGGGTGCGCACCAATCCGGGTCGCCCTGCACGCATTGACCTGAAGGTGGAGCTGGAGAGCGCGAATCAGCTGAGCAACACCATGGATCAGATCCGCTCGATGGCCGATGTGCTCGACATCGCCCGCGCCGGCATCGGCTAATCCCTGTTGCCTTTTGAGGCGAGGTATCTAGCTTCAGATCGTCGAGTCATGCGGGCACGCCTGCAATGAGGCGCAGTTAGAGACCGCCATGGCGCACCACACCCGATGAGCCTCCAGGTTCTGCTGGCTGATACCCCCGAGCTACGGGAGGCCATCTATGCACTGCGCTACGTGATTTATGTGGAGGAGATGGGCAAATCGCCTCCGGCCGCAGATCACCAGCGACGCTGGATTCGCGATGGTCTGGATGCCACCGCCCGTCTCTACGCCGTTCAGGACGAGGCCGGCACCTTGGTGGGCACGCTCCGCCTCAATCGACTGAGCGATCTGAGTGACCCGACCACAGAGCTGGCGCCCCTCCCGATCGCGACGCTGTTGGAGCGTTTCCCTCCCGAGGCGATCTCTCACACCTCACGCCTGATGCTCCTGCCCGCCTGGCGCGGAGGGGCTGCGCTGGGGTTGCTGTTCAACCGTTGCTACGGCGATGCCGCTGAAGCCGGAGTCCGCGTCGATCTCTGCCACGCCAAGCCTGGTCTGGTGGAGCTCTATGAGCAGTTGGGTTATCGCCGCTTCTGTCCAGGCCTCGATCTGAAGGGGGTGGGGTATCAGGTGCCGATGCTGCTGGCCTTGCATGACCGCGCGCATCTGCGTGAGAGCCGTTCACCGCTGCTCCGTCACCCGGCTAGCCGCCAGGGTGAAGACCCTTGGGGTGATGCCACCTGGATGGCCTCGATCGCGGAGAGCTATCGCGGTCTCAATCACCGCCTGGTGGAGCCCGATGCGTTCTGGGGTGCCGTGGGTGATGCCCTGCGGGAGGGCGAGCAGGAGATTCCTCTCTTCCGCGGCCTGAGCGAGGAGCAATCGCGCGCCTTGCTCAAGACGGGCACCGTGCTCAGCTGTCAGCCCGGTGATCCCCTGGTGAGGGAGGGGGAGCCGCAGCAGGAGCTGTTTGTGGTGCTGGAGGGCGTCGCGGAAGTGTGGCGAGAGCAGGAGGGGCATCGGCTCTCCTTGGCGTTGCTGGAGCGGGGCGCTGTCTTTGGAGAAATGGGCTTCCTCGGACGCTCACGTCGCAGTGCCGATGTGATCGCCGTGACGCCGATGCGGGTGCTGGTGCTCACCCAGGCTTTTTTGAATCGTTCCATTCGGCATCAACCGGATGCAGCGGCATTGCTGCTCCGTAACCTCTCGATGGTGCTGGCGGAGCGGTTGGCTCAGACCACCGATCGCCTCTGGCAGCTGAGCCAATCCACTTGAACGCCCCAATTCCGATGGCCGCTGTCTCCTCCGCCGGCTCCTACGACTTCAACGCCCTTGGCAGCGCGAGCGGAGAGTTGGACCGTCTGCAGCTGCAGGCCCGACGCTCCGCGGAACTGGAGCGCGGGCTGCTGCTTCAGATGGGCTTGCAGGACGGTCAGGAGGTGCTCGATCTGGCCTGTGGTCCCGGTGTGATCAGCCGCCTGATTGCTGAGACCCATCCCGCCAGCCGGGTGACTGCGATGGACCTCAATGGCGAGCTGCTGGATGCCGCGCGTCAGGAAGCTGCGGCCGCCGGCCTGGAGCGGATCACCTTTGTGCAGGGTGATGTCTACGCACCGCCGCTGGAGCCCGGCCGCTTCGATTTCATCTACGCGCGGCTGCTGTTTCAGCACCTGGAGGATCCGCTGCGGGCGTTGCAGGCGGTGCGCGCACTGCTCAAGCCCGGCGGCAAGCTCTGCATCATGGACATCGACGATGCCTGGCTGAGCCTGGTGCCTGAACCCGAGGGCTTCAGGGCCTTCACCGAGGCTGCGGCCCGTGCCCAGGCCAAGCAAGGGGGCAATCGCAACATTGGCCGCGAGCTGGGCGGCCTGCTCGAGGCGGCGGACTTCAGCGATGTGAACGTGCACGTCGAAACCGTGAACTCGCGTCAGCTCGGCATGCGCGCGTTCCTCGACATCACCCTCGGCTTCAAGCGCCTGTTGCTCAGCGGTGCCGAGCTCGATGCTGCGTCCAGCACGCTCGCCGCGGCGGATGCCTTGGTGGATGACCCCCAGGCCTGGGCTTTTGTGGGTGTCTTCCTGGCCAGCGGTTGTCGTCCCTGAGCGTTGGGCGGGTTGGGTTCTGATCCCCCGACACAAGCCAGGCCCTGTGGCGTGCACTACAGCTCGGACCTGTAGCTGCGCTTACGACTCATTCACGCTGCAGTCGAAGCCATGACCTCCGAACAGGCCGCTCAACTGATTGATGACGCCCTCGATCTGGTGCATCAGCGGTTGATCTCCCTGGAGCATGAGGAGCAGAGCCAGGCCCATCAGGCCCTGGTGGAGGAGTTCCGCGAGTGGCGCCATCCACCCGGCGGGCACATCGACTTGATGGTCTGCCCGGGCTTCTCCGCGAGCTGAGGCAGCGAAACGAGACACTGGAGGCATGTCCTCCGACACGATCGCCGCCGTTGCCACCGCCGTCGCTGCAGGCGAGGGCAGCGTCTCGATCGTGCGGATCTCCGGGCCCGAGGCGGAGGCCATCGGTGAACGGTTGTTTGAGGCCCCCGGCCGGCAGGTGTGGGAGAGCCACCGCGTGCTCTACGGCCATGTGCGCGACCCCGGCAGCGGCGAGCGGGTGGACGAGGCCCTGCTGCTGTTGATGCGGGCTCCCCGCAGCTTTACCCGCGAGACCGTTGTTGAGCTGCACTGCCACGGCGGGGTGATCTCCGTGCAGCGCGTCCTGGAGCTGGTGCTGGCCGCCGGCGCCCGGCGCGCCTTGCCGGGTGAATTCAGTCAACGGGCTTTCCTCAATGGCCGGTTGGATCTCACCCGGGCGGAGGCCATCAGCGAGTTGGTCACAGCCCGCAGCCGGCGTGCGGCCCAGTTGGCGATGGCGGGCCTCGATGGGGGCCTGGAGCGCCAGATCAGTGGCCTGCGCCTGCGCCTGCTCGATCAACTGGCGGAGTTGGAGGCGCGGGTGGATTTTGAGGAGGACCTGCCGCCCCTGGATGGTCAGGCGGTGGCCTCGGAACTGCAGGCGGTGCGCAGCGCGCTGCAGGAGCTGGTGGCCGATGGCGAGCGCGGTCAGGTCCTGCGGGAGGGGCTGAAGGTGGCGATCGTGGGTCGCCCAAACGTTGGCAAGAGCAGCCTGCTGAACCTGCTCAGCCGCAGCGATCGCGCGATCGTGACCGACTTGCCCGGCACCACCCGCGATCTGGTGGAGAGCGAGCTGGTGCTCAAGGGGGTCCCGCTGACCCTGCTGGACACCGCTGGGATCCGCGACACCGAGGATCGCGTCGAGCAGATCGGCATCGAACGCAGCCGCGGCGCGCTCCAGGCTGCGGACGTGGTGCTGCTGCTGTTTGACCGGGCCCAGGGTTGGCTGGAGGAGGACCAGGCGCTGCTGGATTCCCTTCCACAGGGAATCCCCCATCTGGTGGTGGCCAATAAGGCGGATCAGCCCGCGGCGGAGCCTGCCGCCCATGCCGACGTTTGCATCAGTGCGTTGACCGGCGAGGGGCATGAGGCCCTAGTGGATCGCCTGCTGCAGAGCTGCGGCCAGGGCGGTGAGCAGGGGCTGCAGGTGGCCCTGAATCGACGGCAGTTGGATCTGGCGGTTTCAGCGGCGGCCAGCCTGCAGCGCACCCTCGAGGCCGGTGAGCAGCAGTTGCCTTGGGACTTCTGGACGATCGACCTGCGGGCTGCGGTGCGCTCCCTTGGGGAAATCACTGGGGCCGAAGTGACCGAGGCGGTCCTCGATCGAATCTTCTCGCGCTTCTGCATTGGCAAATAGGACCAAGAGCTCGGGCAAGCTGCCCCTGGGTCCATCACGCTGAGTTCAGGATGAGCGCCGCACCCCTGCCACTGACGC
>NZ_JAFMNJ010000038.1:0-12417 GCF_017859255.1 Vulcanococcus sp. DEBay_Sum29NL08_54 | reverse complement strand
CCTACAACATCGTGGCTGCCCACGGTTACTTCGGTCGCCTGATCTTCCAATACGCCTCCTTCAACAACAGCCGCAGCCTTCACTTCTTCCTGGCTGCCTGGCCCGTCGTTGGCATCTGGTTCACCGCCCTGGGCGTCAGCACCATGGCCTTCAACCTGAACGGCTTCAACTTCAACCAGTCGATCCTGGATTCCCAGGGTCGTGTGCTGAACACCTGGGCTGACGTGCTGAACCGCGCCAACCTCGGTATGGAAGTGATGCACGAGCGCAACGCTCACAACTTCCCCCTCGACCTGGCTGCTGCTGAGTCCACCCCCGTGGCTCTGACCGCACCTGCCATCGGCTGAGGTTGATCCTCAAACCAAAAGGTTCAATCTCGGTTGAACCAGAAGCCCCCTCGCAAGAGGGGGCTTTTTGTTGTTTGAGATCAGGGCGACAGACTGAAGGAATGAGTCGCCGGCTCCAACTCATCTTGATTGCTGGTCTCTTGGCATTCGGCTGGAGCCAACGGGACAGCCATCTGAGCCAGGGCTGCTACTGGATGACAGGGGTTCTGCCCTCTGGCCTGATCGAGGCCGCGAGCGAATTGGCCTCGATCAGCAGTTACCCACGCCAAACGGTGGACAGTGACACGCTGATCGCGAGCTGGTGTGAGCCGTTGCGCCAGCAGCCCTAGGCCTTGGTCCAGGTCACAGGCCTGCGGCGGTTGGGATAGAGCTCCTGACAGAGGGGACAGACCCGCCCATCACAACCACGAGCCGTGCAGAACTCCCTGCCGTAAAAAATGATCTGCAGGTGCAGCTTGTTCCAGGCGTCCTTGGGGAACAGCCGCTTGAGATCCGTTTCAGTGCGAGCCACGCTGACGCCACTGCTCAAGCCCCAGCGCTGGGCCAAGCGGTGGATGTGGGTGTCCACGGGAAAAGCCGGGACCCCGAAGGCTTGAGCCATCACCACACTGGCGGTCTTATGGCCCACCCCCGGCAGCGCCTCGAGGGCTGAAAAACTGGCGGGGACCTCACCCCCATGGCGCTCCAGCAGGAGCTCCGCGAGACGCTTGACGTTGCGAGCCTTGGTTTTCGCCAAGCCCAGCTGTCTGATGTGGCCCAGGATTTCGGACTCAGGCAGCGCCGCCATGGCCTGGGGTGTTGCTCCAGCCGCAAAGAGGGCTGGCGTGACCTCGTTGACCTTCTTATCCGTGCACTGGGCACTGAGTAAGACAGCGATCAACAGGGTGAAGGGATCGCTGTGGTCCAACGGGACCGGCGTCTCGGGGTAATGCTCCTCAAGGCGCTGCATGATCAGCGCCGCGCGCTCCTGCTTCCTCAAGACCGAACGCTGCTGCAACCAAAGCCCAGTTTGTAGGCTCGCACCAGCGCACTCAGCCCATGGGAAGCAGCTTCGGCGATCTCTTCCGCATCAGCACCTTCGGCGAATCCCACGGCGGCGGGGTTGGCGTGATTGTGGAGGGTTGTCCGCCGCGACTGGAACTCGACCTCGAGGCGATCCAAGCCGAGCTGGATCGACGCAAACCAGGCCAAAGCAAGATCACAACCCCCCGCAAAGAAGACGATCGGGTGGAAGTCCTCAGTGGTCTGCTCGATGGGGTCACCCTCGGCACCCCGATCGCGATGGTGGTGCGCAACAAAGACCAGCGTCCCCAGGACTACAAGGAGATGGAGGTGGCCTTCCGCCCCTCCCACGCCGATGCCACCTACCAAGCGAAATACGGCATCCAGGCCCGCAGTGGTGGCGGGCGCGCCTCAGCGCGGGAGACGATCGGTCGGGTCGCCGCTGGGGCCATCGCCAAGCAGCTGCTGAGCAAAGCCCACGGCACAGAAGTGGTGGCCTGGGTCAAACGCATTCATGACATCGAGGCCGAGATCGATCCAGCAGCGGTGACCCTTGAGGCCGTCGAAAGCAACATCGTGCGCTGCCCCAATGCCGCTGTTGCGGAGCGGATGATCGAGCGGATCGAAGCCATCGGGCGGGAAGGGGACTCCTGCGGTGGCGTGATCGAGTGTGTGGTTCGCGGCGTACCCGCCGGCTTGGGCATGCCCGTCTTCGACAAGCTTGAGGCCGATCTGGCCAAGGCGGTGATGTCCCTACCGGCCACCAAAGGCTTTGAGATCGGCTCCGGATTTGCCGGAACCTTGCTCAAGGGCAGCGAACACAACGATGCGTTCTTGCCCACTGGAGATGGCAGCCTGCACACCGCCACCAACAACTCCGGCGGAATTCAGGGGGGGATCAGCAACGGCGAGGCGATCGTGATCCGCGTGGCCTTCAAGCCAACGGCCACGATCCGCAAGGCCCAACAAACGATCAATGCCCGGGGTGAGGCCACGACCCTGGAAGCAAAAGGTCGGCACGACCCCTGCGTGTTGCCCAGGGCCGTACCGATGGTGGAGGCGATGGTCGCCCTTGTGCTGGCTGATCACCTGCTGCGGCAGCAGGGTCAGTGCAGCCTCTGGTGAGAGCGGATCAACGCAGGCTGGTCAGCTGAGCAGCGCCGTTGTTGCCGTTGGTCGAGGGTGCGGAACCCAAACGGCCGACGGCCTTCGCCATCCGCTTCGCCACTGAGCCACCGCGGGTGGCCCCGGTCTTCTTCACCGGGTTGCGTGCTGCTTTTTTCGCAACCGGCTTGGCCTTGGGCGCAACCTTGGATTTCGCGGCAGCTGCAGGCTTGGCCTTCGCGGCAGTGCTCGCAGCTTTCTTCGGAGCCGCTTTCTTCACCGCTGTGGCTTTCGCCGCAGGCTTGGCCTTGGCGGCAGCCCGCTTGGTGGTGGTTGCCGATGCCTTTTTGGCAGCGGTCTTCTTGGGGGCGGCTTTCTTGGGCGCCGCTTTACTGATGGTGCTGCGGCTGCGGTGGCTCAGGATCAGAGCCCATTCCGCATCCGAGAGGTTCGCGGGCTTGGCGCCATGGGCATTGGCGAGCTTGGCCGCTTTCTCAATGTCGGAAATGAGGTTTTTCCAAGAGGTCGCGAAACGCTTGTCGGATTGCGACTTGGCTCCGCTTTCAACCAGGGTCTCGACGACCCCAGCTGCAGAGACTTTCTTGCGGCGGCGATTGAAAATCTCCTTTTGGAGCTGAGCGATCAGAGCATCAGCTTTATCGCTCAACTTGATGGTGAGTTGAGACATAGGTCGAAAGACGTCTATCCCATGAGTAACACTCTGGACTCAACCTGACAACAAGTCGCCATTGGCGCGCTGCTCGAGCCATGCCAGCAGCGCCGTCAACCCTGGCCGCAATTGCAGGGGTTGCTGTGGCCCTTGAGACGTCTCAAACAAGCTCCCTCCCAAGGCCACCGCATCGACTCCGGACTCCAACCAGAGACGTGCATCCAGGGCTGACAACCCTCCTGCCGCAATGCAATAGGGCAATGGCGACAGGGGTCCTGCAAGCGAGTTCCAATAGCTCGGACCCAGGCTGCTGGCCGGGAAAAGCTTCACCGCGGGCGCACCCAAGGCCTGGGCCCGTGCCACTTCCGACGGGGTGTAGACACCAGGAATCAAGGTGATCCCGGCCTGTTGCGCTTTCGCCAAAAGCTCAGGCTCAAGGATGGGCGAGACGACATAGTCCAAACCGGCGGATTGAGCAGCCGCCAATCCCTTCAGGCATCGCACCGACGCAGCACCGAGGCGCAGGGATGGAAAGGACTGGCGCAGCTCCACCGCCAACGCAACCCAGGCGGGAGTGAGAGCAACCGCCAACTCGACATGGCGCAGACCTGCATCAACCAGCAGGTTCAGTTGTTGCTGGGCCTGCTGACGCTCAGAAACACGAAGCACCGCCAGCACAGGCTGGCGGTGCAATCCCCTGAGAAGCCCAGAGGGATCTGAGGCGAAGACCTCAGACGTATTCAGCAACTCGGACATCGCTGCGGATCAACAGCTCTTGAAGATCCTCAGCATCCACGGTCTCGCGCTCAACGAGCATCTCGGCGAGCTCATCAAGAACGCTGCGGTTGCCGTTGAGAACGGCGATCGCCCGCTTGTAGGCCTCTGCCACCAGCAAGCTGACCTCTTCATCGATCGCAGCGGCGGTGTCTTCCGAGAAGTCACGCTCAGCTGCGATGTCACGGCCGAGGAACATGCCGCCCTGGCTGCGGCCCAGGGCCACAGGACCGAGGCGATCGCTCATGCCAAAGCGCGTGACCATCTGACGGGCCACCCGGGCCACCTGCTGGAGGTCGTTGGAGGCGCCGGTGGTGACTTCGTCTTCGCCATAGACGATCTCTTCGGCAACCCGGCCACCCAGGGCAACAGCCATCTGGTTCTGGAGATAGGCGCGGGAGTAGAGACCGGACTCCATGCGCTCTTCACTGGGGGTGAAGAAGGTCAGACCGCCAGCGTTACCGCGGGGAATGATCGAGATCTTCTGCACCGGGTCGTAGTCGGGCATCAGGGCGCCAACCAAGGCGTGACCGGCCTCGTGATAGGCCACAAGGCGCTTGCGCTTCTCGCTCATCACCCGGTCCTTCTTCTCAGGACCAGCCATGACCCGCTCAATCGCATCATTCACCTCGTCCATGGAGACTTCGGTGAGCTGACGGCGAGCCGCCAGGATCGCGGCTTCGTTGAGGAGGTTGGCGAGATCGGCGCCGGTGTAGCCAGGGGTCCGGCGGGCAATCTTGTCGAGATCAACGTCCTTGGAGAGGGTCTTGCCGCGGGCATGGACCCCAAGGATCTGGAGACGACCGGCGTAGTCCGGGCGATCGACGACCACCTGGCGATCGAAACGACCGGGACGCATCAGTGCTGCATCCAGAACGTCAGGGCGGTTGGTTGCCGCGACGATGATGATGCCGGTGTTGCCCTCAAAGCCATCCATCTCCGTCAGGAGCTGGTTGAGGGTTTGTTCACGCTCGTCATTGCCACCGCCGAGTCCAGCGCCGCGTTGACGACCGACGGCGTCGATCTCGTCGATGAAGACGATGCAAGGGGCGTTCTTCTTGGCCTGCTCAAACAGGTCACGGACGCGGCTGGCGCCCACACCAACGAACATCTCGACGAACTCCGAACCGGAGATCGAGAAGAAGGGGACACCGGCCTCGCCGGCAACGGCCTTCGCCAGAAGGGTCTTACCGGTGCCCGGAGGACCCACCAGCAGGACACCTTTGGGGATCTTCGCGCCGACGGCGGTAAAGCGGTCGGGGTTCTTGAGGAAGTCGACGACCTCGGTCAACTCGAGCTTGGCGCCTTCAATGCCGGCCACATCACCAAAGGTGACCTGGGTCTCGGGCTCCATCTGAACCCGGGCCTTGCTCTTGCCGAAGTTCATCGCGGGGTTGCCGCCACCGCCCTGGGCGCGGCGCAGCAGGAAGAACAGGCCACCCAGCAGCAGCAGGGGGAAAATCAGGGAACCAATGGCCTGCTGCCAAGCCTGGGGCTGACGGGAGGGCTCAACGGCGATATCGACCTTGTGACCTTCCAGGAGCTTCAGCAGGTCCTTGTCAGGAGCAAGGTTGACCACGGCGCGCTGGCCGTCGTTCTCCACCACCTGGGCCGTGCCCCGATCGGGAGCGATCAGCACCCGGGAGACCTCGTTGGCTTCAACGGCTTCCACGAAGTCGCTGTAGCGGAGGGTGCGCGGCGCATTGGCGGGATCAGGACGATCCAGGAAGGCCGTGCCAACGGCGATCACCACTACGGCTAGGAGGACGTAAAGCCCCGCATTGCGCCAGCGCTTCTTCACTTGCTTCTCCGCTTGTTCGAGGACAGTGATTAAGGAATGTTAACCGGACTCAGGCTGCTGAACGCAGAACCTCGACAACGCTCTTGAAGGCGAACCATTCGGGGATTTCCTCACCGCCGCGCAGCATCTGGCGGAACTGGGTGCCGCTCAGCTTGCGGATGTGCAGACCGCGGGCATCGGCGTGCTCAGCCGTCACGTAGCCCTCTTCCTCGGTGTAGACGAGGTTCAAGGACGGCACGGTCTCCATGCCCAGTTCAGGAGCGTTCTCACGGGCGAAGTCCTGGGCCTGATACGGGCCATAGAAGTCCTCACCGCTGATGGAGGACTTACAGCCAGCCATGTCGCGGCCAATGATGAAGTGGGTGCAGCCGTAGTTCTTGCGGATGATCATGTGCTGCAGCGCCTCCCGGGGCCCAGCCATGTGCATCGAGTAGGGGAGGTAGGCCCAACGGATGCGGGGGTTGTTCACCTCAGCGGCCAGGCGCTCATAGGTCTGGAAGCGAACAGCACCGGGGATGTCGTCGTCCTGGGTCGGTCCGCAGGTGGGGTGCACCAGGACCACGCCCTGATCGCTCACGTTGGTGGCATCGAGGGCCCGGGTGAAGAGCTCGTAGTGGGCGCGGTGGATCGGATTGCGGCACTGGAAGGCCACGACGTCCTCGCCCTCAGGCAGGTTGGCGCGCACCTCAGCCGGGGTTTTGCAGGGGAAGACACGCTCGGGCAGCTCCAGGCCTTGGATCGAGCCACCCAGGTAGAAGCGACCGCGCTCGGTGGCGATCATCTTCACGGCAGGGTGCTCCAGGGAGGAGGTGCCGTAGCAACCGACGGCTTCACGGGCCTTGTCGGGCTCCCACTTGCTCTCGACCGTCATCACCGCCAGCTCTTGACCGCGATAGGTCAGCAGCAGCTTTTGGCCGACGGCGATGTCATCGCGATCGGTATCCATCACGATCGGCAGGCCAAAGAGAAGGCCGCTGGTGGTGCGGTTCTTCTCCACCACCGAGAGATAGTCGTCCTGGTGCATGAAGCCGCGCAGCGGCGAGAAGCCACCCACCATCAGCAGCTCGACGTCGCAGGCATTGCGATCGGAGCACTCAACAACGTGATCCACGCCGGCCTTGAGCGCATCACGCTGATCGGCAGGCACCCGCAGGTCCACAAGGGTGCCGCCGTGGGGAGCGATCAAACCCGAACGGGTTGCTGCAGCTGCGGAGGTCATGGCGGCGAGGGATGGATCCAATGCCGGCGATTCTCCCAGAGCACTCGGGAAACCATGAAAAAGGGGGCTCCGAAGAGCCCCCTAATCAAACGTTCTGAGACCGGGAAGGGGATCAGGCCTTCTCGAGGCGGCCGTAGAGCTGACCAACGATCTTGACGTCGACAGGGTCATGGCTGCCCATGTCGGTGTCAGAGGGCTGAACAGCGGTGAAGACGCCTGCGAACTCACCGGTGGAGGCATCCACCTTGGTGATGGAGAGGTTCATCTCACCGGTGCCGTCGATGTAGCGCTTGCTGTTCTCACGGGCCAGCTCATCGTCCTGACCGTTCAGAGCAATCAGACCTTGGGCGTACTGAACACCGGTGGTCAGTGCACGACCCTTGGGATCGAGGAAGTTGGAGGTGCGGTAGCTGGGAACGCGATAAGCACCGTTGAGGTCGGTGCTGGTGCTGATGGCGGCGCCATCAGCGGTGGCGTCGAGCTCCTTGGAGGAGAAGGTGAAAGGCACTTCCTCACCACCGGGCAGCAGCACGGTGACGATCTGGAAGTCGATGCCGCCGAGCTCCTTGAAGTTGATGCCGTTACCGGTCACGGCCAGATCGCCGTAGACCTGATCGAGGCTGGTGGTGAAACGGGTCAGGATCTTGGTGGCCACGAACTGGGCCTCCTGACGCTTGTTGGCGGGCTCGCCCTTCACGTACACCTCAGCGGGGTGCATGCAGACCTCGCGCAGCTGGTACTTGGTGTTGCTGTCGAGGGGGATGGACCCGCGGGCGGAGTCAGGAAGGGTCGGGCAGTCGTTGGCCAGACCGGTGTTGTGGATGTCGTCGTAGGTCAGATCAGCCCGATCAATAGCCTTCGCGCCGCCACTGCAAGCGGTCACGAGGGTCAAACAAAGGGCCAGCACGACGGCCAGCAAAGGACGGAAACGCATGGGGAGAAACCGGTCTGGCGGGGAAAACCTCAGGGATTGGGGTACGCCCGATCGGGATACTACCGGTGCAAAACGCCCATTCCGCGTACCATGTCGCGGCTCTCAACAACCTGTATGCGAGAGCGGCCGATTGAATTCCTTTATGAGCGACGCCAGCACCACCACACAGATCGACGAGAGCCTGGTCCGAGGCGACTGGGAAGCCCGCCTGAGCTCAGAGCTGGAGAGCCTCGAAGAGCTGGCCGCCGAGGTGGATGGTGAAGCACAGGCCCTTCTCCTGCTGCTGCGCCGGCTCGAGGAGCTGCACCGCACGATCCAGGACGGTGCCTTCCGCTCCAGCCTCCCTTCTGATCGCGGCGAGCTCTTCAACCTGCTGAAGGGCATGGAGAAAAGCGGCGGCTGGCCCTACATCCCCCGCCTGCAGCTCCGCACCTTTATGGATCTGCTTCAGAACGACGACGATTCAGCCATGGCCGCCTGAACAGGCCGCCAGAGCGGTCAGCAGCCGATGCGCCAAGGCGAGCTTGCCCATCGGTTCAACCCGCTGAACCGCCTCACCAGGGCCAAGGATCCAGCCCTCATTGGACAAGCCACCAAATCCTGCTCCCGGCGCATCAATCGGGTTTGCGAAGAGCAGGTCGCATCCTTTGCGTGCCCACTTGGCCTGGGCCTGAGGCAGCACATCCCCGGTGTGGGCCGCGAAGCCGAGGATCCCTTGCCCAGCCGGACGGCGCTCGACCAGTCCCCGCAGAACATCCGGGATGGGCTCCCAACCCGCCTCCATCGCCAGCGCTAGGTCCTGCTTGTCGGGTTTGTGGCTGAAGCGTTGCTTCGGGCGGTGGTCCGCAACAGCCGCGGCCATCGCAATCGCATCGGCCTTGGGCTGAAGCGCCTCGAGGGACGCCTGCAGCTCCGCTCCGGTCTCAATCGGATGGCAGTGCAGACCATCGAGCCAAGCCGGCTCGAGCTGGAGGGGCCCATGCACCAGATCCACCTCAGCCCCGCGCAGACGAGCGGCCTGGGCAAGCAGGACCCCCATGCGACCGCTGCTGGGATTCGTGATGCAACGGGCTGGATCAAACCACTCGCGGGTGGGGCCAGCACTCACCAGCAGCCGACGTCCCTGCCAATCGCGCTGCCAACCCCAGAGCGCCAGGGACTCCAGCGCCAGCAGCAGGGATTCAGGCTCCGCCATCCGCCCAGCCCCTTCGCGATCACAGGCCAGCAGTCCGGCGCCGGGCCCCAAGGGCAAGACCCGCTCGAAGTCCTGGAGGGTTTGCCAATTGCGGCTGACCCCCGGTGAAGCCCACATGGCTGTATTCATCGCCGCAGCCGCCAGGACTGGCGCTTCCGTGGCCAGCAGCAGAGAGGCCAGGAGGGTGTCGCCCAGCCCGTAGACCCAGCGGCCCAGGCTGGTGGCCGACAACGGGGCCAGCAGCACCAGCTCTGCCCACTCGGCCAACTCCACATGCAGCGGGCGGGCGGCGGTGTGACTCCACTGGTCGGCGTCCAGATAGCAGCGCTGACGGCTGAGGCTGGCCAGGGCCACCGGACTGACCAGTTGCGCAGCGCTGGGGGTCAGGACACAACGCACCTCGGCGCCGCGCTTGGCCAAAGCACTGACCACCAGCGGGAGCTTGACCGCGGCGATGCTGCCGCTGATCCCGACCAGAACGCGACGCCCCTTGAGGGGATCAGCCAAGGACTCAGTCCTCATCGAAGGGCTCTTGATCCACCAGGTGCACGTAGGGCCGCGCCAGCTCCGGACGGTGAATGGCGATGGCACGGAGCAGGTGCCAATCGTTCAAGGCCGCAAACGGACTGGGGTAGTCGTCCTGATCCAAACGACGCCCCAGTTCCTCCATCGAGGCCTCGGTCTGGGCAGCGATCAACTCAGGGGTGATGGAAGGGGAAGCGGTCATGGCCGTTGAAGACTGATAAGTTCTGGCCAGGACAAGGATTCTTCCTGGTCTTTCGGGGGAATTAGCTCAGCTGGTAGAGCGCTGCGATCGCACCGCAGAGGTCAGGGGTTCGAGTCCCCTATTCTCCATCCACCCTTGAAGTCCCTGTGCGGATCTGGCCATGAACTGGAAACCAGAAGCAGAGGCCAAGCTCAAGGAGATCCCTTTTTTTGTGCGCCCAGCCGCCCGCAAACGGATTGAAGGGATGGCCAACGAGGCTGGCCTGGATGTGATCGACGAAGCCTTTTTCGAGGACGCCAAGGCCAAGTTCGGCCAGAAGTAGGGCCGCGATCCACCCTTGTGGGGTTTGACGGGCTGGCTGCGGCCAAGTCTCTGCTAAAGGGCGATGGGGTAAAAGGGTTTAGCTTTCGAGACCTTTCCCGCTCATGTCGCAGTCGAAGCGCGAGCAAGTGGTGAGCCACCTGCGTTACATCCGCCAAGAACTGCGCGAGATGCATCAAGGCGTGATGGAAGACGGTCTCCTGCCTGAAGCCGGCGAGGTGCGTGGCGTGATGGCCCAGATGGAGGCACTGCTGGAACTGCTGGAAGGCAAGGGCAGCCGCAAAGCCAAAGATGCCGACAGCTGAAGTCAGCTGATCCACTCAGCCCGGGGATACCCGGGCTTTTTTAATGCCCCTGCGGTAAACCTCAAGGCAACCAGACCACACCGACTCCCCTGACCCTGACGCCCCCACCTCAGCGCACCAGGCTGCAGCGCAACCTGGGTGGAGCCTGGCCGCGCCTAGAGCGCTGGGCGAGCAATCCCTGGCGACGGCTCTCGGTGCTGCTGATCGTGCTGCTGAGCACATTCTTCCTGGGGAATGCCATCGCCACCCTCACGGGCGCGCGCTCCTTTCTGGATCCCCCAGCTGCCCTGCTCTGCGTCTTGGCAATCGAAGCCGCGATTCGCCTGAGGGGCCCACTGCTGCGGAACACCAGCAACCGTTTGGGTCTACAGCTCTTGGACATGAGCCGAGTGGGGTTTTGCTATGGCCTGCTGCTGGAAGGCTTCAAGCTGCTCTGAGCTAGCCGGCGGCCAGGAGATAGAGCAGGGCCATCCGAATCGGGATGCCGTTGGTGACCTGCTCCTCCACCAGACAGAGCGCCGGGTCATCCAACAGAGCACCACTCATCTCGACCCCACGGTTGACCGGACCGGGATGGAGCACAGGAATCTTGCCCTGCAGGCGCCCATGGGTGAGGCCAAAACGGCGGTGGTAACTCTCCAGGCTGGTGAGCAGGTTTTGGTTCATCCGCTCCTTCTGCAGGCGCAGGGTCATCACGGCATCGGCGCCGACCAAGGCCTGATCGAGATCGCGCTCGATCCGGATGCGGCCCCGTTTGGCGACTGGGTCGCTGGCCTGCCCTGGCGGCGGGGCGTCCACGAACTGCTCAAAGGCCTGCGGCAGCAGGGTGGCGGGCCCGCAGAGCACCACCTCGGCGCCGCAGGCGGTCAGGGCCCAGAGGTTGGAGCGGGCCACACGGGAATGGAGGATGTCGCCGACGATCACAATCCGCCGGCCCCGCAGCGCTTCAGGCGTTGGGCTCTCGGGGTTGAACTGACGCGCCAGGGAAAACAGGTCCAGCAGTCCCTGGCTGGGATGGCTGTGCAGGCCGTCTCCACCGTTTAAGACCGCCACGCGATCACCGCTGAGGTCAAGGTCGTGGGCCAACGAGGCGGGAATCCCGGTGCAGCGGTGACGCACCACCAGCAAGTCAGCTCCCATGGCCACATAGGTGCGCACCGTGTCGAGCAGGCTCTCCCCTTTGCTGAGGGAACTGGAGGAGGGAGAGAAGCTCTGGACATCCGCCGACAACCGTTTGGCCGCCAGCTCGAAGCTGCTGCGAGTGCGGGTGCTGGGCTCAAAAAACAGGGTGGTGACGAGCTTGCCCTGCAGGGCTGGCAGCTTGCGGGCGCCACTGGTGGGCATCGCCCGAAACCGCTGGGCCAGCTCTAAAACAGTGGTGTAGTCCTCAAGCGAGAAGGCCGCCAGATCCAGCACATGGCGGTGGGTCCAGTCGCTCAAGGTCTGAGGCAAGCGTCAACAGCAGGCTAGAAGCCCGCGACGCAAGAGGCCACGTCCCAGGCCTCGGCCAGGGGTGGACTGCGATCTCCCTTGGCACGTCGACTGATGCTGCGGCTGCTGCGGAGGTACCAGCGCCAAGGCCAGTCCTGCCCCTGACTGATGCCGATGCGGGTGGTTTGAACCAGCTCCGCTTCACTCAGCTCTGGAAACCGAGGTGCCAGCCAAAGACCCTGCGCAGGGCTGCTGGGGCAGCAGTCATGACTTCGGTCCAGGCCAAAGCGGCGAGCCAGCAGGGCCGGACCCGCGGCAATCCGCTCCGGCTCCCCCGGCATCGCCAGGGCACGCAGCAGAACGCCGTTGGCCCAGTCAGCCCTGTGGGTCACCACGTTCACGCAGTGGTGAATGCCATAGCTCACATAGACATAAAAACGCCCTGGCTCACCAAAGAGCGTTTCGTTGCTGGGGGAGCGGCGGCGGTAGCCGTGGCAGGCGGGGTCGTCCTGGGAATACGCCTCGGTTTCCACCACCACGCCCCAAAGCAAGCTGCCGTCCTCTTGGCGTTTCACCAGCAGGCAACC
>NZ_JAFMNJ010000080.1:0-2626 GCF_017859255.1 Vulcanococcus sp. DEBay_Sum29NL08_54 | reverse complement strand
CCCCCGCGGACCAACCGCACGAAAACTTCGTCTTCCCTGAAGAGGTTCTGCCCCGCGGCAACGCCCTCTGATCCAGATGGATTGACATCCCACGCCTGGCGTGGACACCTAGCGCCCCAAATGGGGCGCTTTTTTATTGCCCTAATCGAAGGTCAGCTGTTCATGGACAAAGCCGCTGGGGTCCCACCAACCCAGATCGGCTGAGCGATAGGCCAGCACGTTGAACATGCCGCGCATGTGGTGATAGCTGATGTGGCAGTGGAAGGCCCAGAGGCCTGGGTGGATGGCATCAAAGGCAATGCGGCAGCTGCCGCCCTTGGGCACCAGCACGGTGTCGCGCATCGGACCGGAGAACGGCTGCCCGTTGATTTCGATCACCTGGAATTCATGGCCATGCAGGTGCATCGGATGGCCCATCGGGGTTTCGTTGCTGAAGACCATCTCCACCCGTTGTCCCTCCTCGACCCAGTAGGGATCGCGGTAGGGATAAAAGCGGTCGTTGAGGCCCCAGCGGTACTGCGGGGCGGGGCCGGTGAGCGCCACGGGAATGGTGTTGTCCGCCGGTTTCTTGGGGAGGGGTTGCTGTGCCCTGAGTTGCTTGTCCTGGGTGAAGTCCAGGCGTCCCGTCCACTGTTGGGTTTGCGGGGCCAGGTTCGGGATCGCCTGCCCGGGCGCTGTGCGTAGGACGACGCCGCAGCGCAGGTTGCTCTGCTCTCCGCAGGCCAGCAGCGGGAAAACCCCCGGCGTCTCCGGCAGGCGGACCCGCAGGGTGAGCCGTTGGGCGATGGCCAACTGAAAGACCGAACCGCGGATCGGCTCCACCGGGTTGGCGTCGGTGCGCAGGAGTTCTCCCTCCAGCTCGCCGAGGTCCAGGAAGAAGTTCATGAAGGCGCTGGCGGCGATCCAGCGAATGGCCACGGTCTCCCCGGGTCGGGCCTCGATCACCTGGGGTGCGTCCAGGCTGCGCTCGTTGGCCAGCAGCGCGTCATAGACCACATCCGGCAGCATCAAGCGCCCCGGTTTGCGCTGCCAGCTGAAGCGCTCGGCTGCTGCATCCCATTGCTGCGTGAGCAGGGGCCGAGGCTGCTGCCAATCAAAGTTTTGGAGCGAGCGGGCCATGGCGGTGTCGCCGCCCCGCTTGCCGGAGACGATGTTGCTGAGGATGGTGTTGGCCGGTGTGAAGCTGAAATCCCTCAGGGTGACCGTGACGGTTTGGTCCGCCCATTGCTCCTGTTCCTCGCTGAGGATCACGAAGGGCTCAGCGACAAAGCTCTGGGTTTGCAGGCCGTAGTGGGAATGCATCCAGAAGGTGCCGTCCTGCTGGAGCGGGTAGTGGATGCGTTGGCGCTCCCCCGGCGGGATGGGGGGTTGGGTGACATAGGGCACCCCATCCATCGGATTGGGAAGGATCAGACCATGCCAGTGAATGGTGGTGGGAACCGGAAGTCGGTTCACCAGCTCCAGATTGACGCCGGCCTCCCGGCTGGTGGTGTAACCCCGTTCCCCAGTGACCTGTCGAATGCAGCCCCGCTCCACTTGTCGCCCCAGCACGGTGATGGGTGCGGTGGTGATTTCCAGAACGGTGGTGGCTGGATTGGTGGGCACCTGGAAGGTGGCCTGGCCGATGAATCGGCTCCAACTGCTCTTGGCTTGGGCCTGGGCTTGCTTGAGCAGCTCCAGTGCCGTGCCCCCAAAGGCGGCCCCCAGCAGTCCGAGCTGGAGTAAGGCGCGACGTCGCATCCGCAGCTGCTGTGCTGCTGGTTCTCTAGCCAGGGCGGGCGGTGTTGTCGCATCCGCAACGCCGTTCTTGGTTCAGCCTCGATAGGATTTGCGAGATCCGTTAGCAGTGATGTGGCGGCGCAGAACCCTTCGGGCGGAAGCGTTGCCGGATGCATTGCCGGCTAACAACAACCCCCACAGGAGGAGGTGCCCGTGTCCCACAGTTGTAAGAAGCAGGGTCTGCTGATCGCGGAGAACGCCGGCTGATTTCGGCGCCTCGTTCCTAGATCAAACGGTTCCGCGTCAGAGCGGACCCGGCGAGAGCCCCCGGTTCCTTTCGAGGAATCGGGGGCATCGTTTTGACTGGTGCCTCTTGGGGTGCCCCGCTGATGCAGAGCAGACGGCAATCGTTGGATTGGCCCGGCTCGGTTGTGGTGCTGCTGGTGGCGCTGGTCCAGTTCTTTCGAGCGGGTGCCCTCGGGAGTCAGTGCTGGCGTCCGGGCGAATCCCTGACCTTCTGCATCGATCAGTACTGGGTGAACCAGCTGCTGAAGAACTACGCCGGCGGCTTCACCAAGCGTGGATTCAGCGGTGAGGTGCTGCGTCACCTCTTCCCGTCGGGGTTGGACCTGATATGGCTCAATGCCGTCGCCTTGCTGCTGCTGATGGCGCTGGCCTTGTTGCTGTATGCCCTTGTGCGCAGGCTCTTGGCCCGCTCCGGTTGGCCTCCGCTGTTGATCAGCGTCCTGCTGCTGCTGGCCCCCTTTGGTAAGGCGTTGGCGGAGACCGCCTTGGATCCGCTGCAACTCTCTGTGCTGTTGGTGGCTGCCGTGCTGCTGACGCCAGCCAAGAGCCCGGCTCGAGATGGGGTTGTTGTGGTCAGTTTTGTGTTGGCGTCCTTGATCTA
>NZ_JAFMNJ010000037.1:0-13576 GCF_017859255.1 Vulcanococcus sp. DEBay_Sum29NL08_54 | reverse complement strand
GCGAGGGGATGCCTTGGCCGAGGGGGTCCTGATGCAGGTAGGGGATGGCTGGTCTCTGGACTCGTTTCTGCAGCCGGACGGAACGATGCGGGTTTTGACCGCGGATCTTGGGCTCTGGAGTGAACGCCATGGCTTGCAGTTGCTTGGCCGTAGCAACGAGCTCTTGAAGCGCCATGGTGAATGGATTGATCTCTCCTCCTTGCGACGTCTTTTGGAGGCTCAACCAGAGATCCGGCGCGTGCAGTTGATGGACAGCGAGCAGGGCTTGGTCGCTTGGTTGGAAAGAGACGTCAAGGCAGGCCGGACTCTGGAGCTGGAGGCTCTGGAGGTACGACTGCGGGAGTCCCTTGGCGATCCGCGGTTGCTTCCGCAATGTCTCCTCGCGCTGGATCAATTTCCACTGAACGCCAACGGCAAGGTCGATCTGGGCCTGCTGCGCGGAAGTGTGGAACAGCCAGAGCGTTTGGGGGCCAAGCGATGGCCGCCGTTACCAGCGATTCCCGTGCTCCACCCCCTGCTGGATTCCCTCGATCACGCTCAATTGCTAGCCGCTTGGCGTCCATGCAACCTGCTGTGGTGCGGGGGCGGATTGAGGGAACTGCAGAGCAGCCGTCCACCGGAGCTGGGACTGGTGCAGCAGATTTTCCCTGGTTGTCCATCGGCCTGGCGGGGCCCGAACGGTGCCTCCTTGGAGGCACTGGCCCGTGAGCAGGTCGACACGCTGCTTCGCAGTACGGAGGCCCATTTGGGCCAGAGGTTTTGGCTCGGCGGCTACTCCGTGGCGGCTTGGCTGAGCTATGCCATGGCTGCAGAGCTCCTTGAGCGCGGCCATGGCGTGGCTGGCGTCATCCTGTTGGACCCTGTGAACCCCTGGTCACCCACCTATCAGTGGGCGTGGCGCCGGCGCATTGCCCGGCTCTGGCGCAGTGGTGCTGGACGTCGCTGGTATCCAGGCCTGTCAGCCCAGCAGCTTCACCAGAAAGCTTGGTTGCAGGAGCTGCTCGGCCAGTGGCAGATCCCAGCGCTGAACTGTCCGCTGATCTTGATTAGCGGGTCATGGCCGGCGGCTTTACCCCCTGGGCAGTTGTCCCGTCTCACGCCGCATTCGAACCATTGGCCAGTGTCGGCCGCGGAGCATCACGAGGTGCTGAGCGACCCGGTGCTGGTGGATCAGTGGACGGGTGCGATTTGGAACCACTTGCGGAGTGCCTCAGGCTGATCCCTTCAGATCAAACCGATCCAGCTCCATCACCTTGGTCCAGGCCCGGACGAAATCCCGGGCGAAGCGTTCGGCTCCATCGGCCTGGGCATAGACCTCGGCGATGGCCCGGAGTTGGGCGTTGGAGCCGAAGACCAGGTCGGCGCGGCTGGCCCTCCATCTCAGTTCTCCGCTCGTGCGGTCGCGCCCCTCGTAATGGGTTTGGCTCGGATCGGTAGGTGTCCAGGCGGTACCCATGTCGAGCAGGTTGACGAAGAAATCAGTGCTCAGCACGCCGGGCCTGTGGGTGAACACTCCATGCGGCGAGCCACCACTGTTGGCCCCGAGAACCCGCAGGCCACCGACTAAGACGGTCATCTCCGGGGCGCTCAGGCTCAGTTGCTGAGCCCGATCGAGCAGGAGCTCTTCGGCGCGCAGGGGTAGGCCGCTGCGCTGGTAGTTGCGGAACCCATCGGCCAGCGGTTTCAGCACACCGAAGGCAGCCAGGTCGGTCTGCGCTTGGCTGGCGTCGCTGCGGCCTGGATGGAAGGGCACCTCGACCTGGAGCCCAGCGGCTCGTGCGGCCTGCTCGATGCCGACGCCGCCGGCCAGGACAATCAGGTCGGCGATGGAGAGCTGCTTGCCGCCGCTCAAACGCTGGTTCCACTGCTGCTGCAGGGTCTCTAAGGCTTGGAGCACCGGCTCCAGTTGGTCGGGGTCGTTGGCCGGCCAGCTCCGCTGGGGTTGCAGACGCAGGCGTCCGCCGTTGGCACCGCCTCGGCGATCGGAGTCGCGGTAGGTGGAGGCGGCAGCCCAGGCGGTGCTGACTAGTTGGGCGACCGACAGACCCGTTGCGGCAATGTCAGCCTTAATGGCGACTAGGTCTGCGGCATCGACGAGCGGATGACTCCGAACGGGGATGGGGTCCTGCCAGATCAGCTCTTCGCTGGGGACTTCCGGGCCGAGATAGAGGCTGCGTGGCCCCAGGTCACGGTGGGTCAACTTGAACCAGGCCCGCGCGAAGGTGTCGGCGAAGGCCTGCTGGTCCTGGTGGAAGCGCCGGGCGATCGGCGCCATCACCGGGTCATGGCGCAGCGAGAGATCAGCCGTGGTCATGATCGGCGCGGCGGTCCTCCCGGGGACGTGGGCATCGGGAATCAGGTGTTCAGGCCGCACGTCCTTGGCCACCCACTGCCAGGCTCCGGCAGGACTTTTGGTCAGCTCCCAGTCATAGGTGAACATCATTTCGAAATAGCCCCGATCCCAGCGGGTGGGGTTGGGTTTCCAGGCCCCTTCGATGCCGCTGGTGATCGTGTGCTCGGCGCAGCCACTGCCAAAGCGGTTCTGCCAACCCAGGCCCTGGTGCTCGAGGCCTGCACCTTCCGGCTCAGCCTCCAGGTGCTCAGCCGGCGCTGCGCCGTGGCATTTGCCAAAGGTGTGCCCACCGGCCACAAGGGCCACGGTTTCTTCGACCGTCATGCCCATGCGGGCAAAGGTGTCGCGCACATCCTTGCCTGAGGCCACCGGATCGGGATGGCCCTCAGGCCCTTCCGGATTCACATAGATCAGCCCCATCTCAACGGCGGCGAGGGGCTGATCGAGCGTGCCGTCCTCCTGGTGGCGCTGATCGCTTAACCACTGGGTCTCGCGGCCCCAGAAGACATCGGCCTCTGGGGCCCAATGGTCAACGCGGCCGCCCGCAAAACCAAAGGTGGGAAAGCCCATCGACTCCAGGGCCACATTCCCCGTGAGGATGATCAGATCGGCCCAGGAGATGCGGTTGCCGTATTTCTGCTTGATCGGCCAAAGCAGGCGCCGGGCTTTGTCGAGATTGGTGTTGTCCGGCCAGCTGTTCAACGGGGAGAAGCGCTGGTTGCCGTGTCCCGCGCCACCGCGACCATCGATGAGGCGATAGGTGCCGGCGCTATGCCAGGCCATGCGGATAAAGAGTGCGCCGTAATGCCCCCAGTCCGCAGGCCACCAGGGCTGCGAGTCGGTCATCAACGCCAGCAGATCTCCCTTGAGAGCGGCGTAGTCGAGTTTCTGGAATTCAGCGGAGTAGTCAAAGTCGGGCCCCAAGGGGTTGCTCGCGACTCCGTGTTGATGCAGCAGCGTCAGGTCGAGTTGGTTGGGCCACCATTGCCCTTGCTCCGCTTGGCTCGCGGCGGTGACGGCGCCAACATGTCCACTGAAGGGGCACTTCAGTTCACTCATGACGTTCAGCCGAGTGGCTCAATCTCCTCGGCTTAAAAATTAGTTGGCACGCCAAAAAGTTCTTGATTTACGGCGATCTATGACGGCCGGTTCTATTGCGTGACGTCTTTCAGACATTCCTTGGCAAGCCGGCTAACGGATTTGAACCGATGGCCTTCGCTTTACAAAAGCGCTGCTCTACCACTGAGCTAAGCCGGCAACGGGGCCTGGCCCCTGCTCAGAGCTTATCGCTCGGCCATGGACCAGAGCAGCAGCTGGGTGCGGTTGCGGCAACCGGTTTTGGCCAGCAGCCGCGACAGGTGGGATTCGACCGTGCGTCGGCTGAGGCTGAGGCTGACCGCGATTGAGCCGTTGCTTTTGCCGTCTCGCAACTCAGAGAGGACCCGCCGCTCGGCTGGTGTGGGCTGAAGGCCTGAGGGGGCAGCCATGGAGAGAGGCAACTGCCCCAAGCATTCCCCTGGATCAGCCCTGGCTGACGATGGGCTCGGGTTCGCCTTCCTCCGTGGCTGTTTCGCTGGCCGCAGGCGCGTCTTCGCTTGCGGGCTCCTCGGCCTCCTCCTCGCTCGCGGCCTCTGGAGTTGGTTTGAAGATGGCCCGGCGAATCGGCAGGTTGGCCACCAGGGCGGTCACGCGATCCTCAGTTTCCAGGCTGACATCGCCTTCGCTGAGATCGATCTCGACGTAGCGGCTGACCACCTCAAGGATCTCGCGCCGCATCTGCTCCAGCAGTTCCGGATTGAGGTCGCTGCGGTCATGGGCCAGCACCAGCTGCAGGCGCTCCTTGGCCGTGGTGGCGCTGGCGGGCTGACGCCCAAGCAACTTGTCGATGAATTCGCGCAGGCTCATCAGTTCAGAAAATCTTGGTTTGCATCAGGCGGCTGAGCTTGGCGCGCAAGCCTTGCTTGACCTTGGAGGGATCAATCAGCGGAACGTCTTCACCGCAGATGCGCCGAGCGATGTTGCTGTAGGCGGTGGCGGCAGGGGAGTTGGATCCGCTCAAGGTGAGGGGTTCACCGCGGTTGGTGCTCACGATCACCTGCTCGTCCTCCAGCACCAGGCCAAGCAGCGGCAGGGCCAGGATGTCGGTGACGTCATCCACGGCCAACATCTCCTGGTTGGCCATCATCTTGGGGCGCACCCGGTTGAGCACCATCTGAATCGGCTGGATGCCACGGGTGTTGAGCAGGCCGATCACCCGGTCGGCGTCCCGCACGGCGGACACCTCAGGGGTGGTGATCACGATGGCTTCCTTGGCGGCTGCGGCCGCATTCTTAAAGCCGTCCTCGATGCCAGCCGGGCAGTCGATCAGCACGATGTCGTGGCTCTCGCCGAGCATCTCGGCGATGGTTTGCATGTCCTCGGGCTTCAGCCACTCCAGCATCCGTGGATTGCCCGCCGGCAGCAGGGCCAGGTTGGGCTCCTGCTTGTGCTTCACCAGCGCCTGCTCGAGGCGGCAGGTTTCCGAGAGAACGTCCTGGGCGGTGTAGACGATGCGGTTCTCGAGGCCCAGCAGCAGATCCAGGTTGCGCAGGCCAAAATCGGCGTCCAGCACGGCGGTCCGCATGCCCTGCCTGGCCAGAGCAATGCCCAGGTTGGCGGTGAGGGTGGTTTTGCCCACACCCCCCTTGCCTGAGCAGATCAGGATGAAGCGACTACTGGAGGCCACAGCGCACCGAAACGTGCGTGAAGGTTAAGGCCAATTCAGCCGTTTCTTCCTAGACATCAGACGTCAGCTCTGGGCCGTCATGGCAGCCAGTCAACGTCTTCTTGTGATGCCCGATGACGGGGCTCAGGCGGTCGTGGATTGGATCGACCAGGCCCAGTCCCAGCTCCTGCTCAAGCAGTTCAAGTTGCAGAGCGAGGCCATCGAGCAGGCCCTGCTTCGCGCCCAGCAACGGGGGGTGCGGATTCGGGTGATGCTCAATCCCCACACCTCCGGTGGTGACCGCTGGAATGACGAGGCCTTTGCCTTGCTTCAGGGCTGGGGAGTGGAGGTGGCCTGGACCAGCGAGCGCTTCCCGGTCACCCACGAGAAATCGATGGTGATCGATGGTCAGGCGGCCCTCATCGCCACCTTCAACCTCTCAGAGAAGTACTTCACCGAGACCCGTGATTACGGCGTCGTGAGCCATGACCCGCGGGTGATCGAGCAGGTGATGGCGGGCTTTGACGCGGACTGGGAACGCCGCGCGTTTGAGCCCCGCCTCGATGTCGGCCTGGTCTGGAGCAGCGTCCACAGCCGCGGGCAGATGGCCCGGGTGATCGATAGCGCCCAGGAGTCGCTGCGCATTCAGCACCCCAAGTTTGTGGACGCCGTGATCCTCGAGCGCCTGGTGGCCGCCAAGCAGCGGGGGGTGAAGGTGCGGGTGCTCTGCGGCGGCAAGCACGGCCTCAGCGATTGGGATGTCTACGACACCTTCAGTTCCCTGCGCTTGCTGGAGCACGCCGGGGTCAAGATCCGGCGCCAAAAGCAGTTGAAGCTGCACGCCAAGTTGATCCTGGTGGACGAGCGCGCCGCCATGACCGGTTCGATGAATATCGACCGCAGCGCCTTTGATCTCCGCCGTGAACTGGGCATTGAGGTGGATGCCCCAGAGGTGATCGCTCGCCTATCGGAGACGTTCAACGCCGACTGGGAGTCCGCCAAGAAGTACAGCGCCCCGGATCCCCTGGATCCGGCGTATCACGAGGAGGGCGAGCTGCCGCCGGACCCCCACTTCGTGCACGACTGATGGATCCCACCCACCGGCAGTTGTTCTGGGGCATGCAGCAGGTGGCCCTTTCCTCCTTTGGAGGAGGACTCTCGGCCTGGAGCGAGCGGATCGTCGTCGAAGACAAGGAGTGGATGACCAAGCAGGAGTTCATCACTGGCCTGACGGTGGCCCGCCTGTTCCCTGGCCCCAACCAGATCAACATGGCGATCTATATCGGCAGTCATTTCCGTGGCCTGACCGGCGCCTTGGCGGCCCTGGCGGGAATCCTGTTGCTGCCCTTCAGCGTCTTGATGGCACTTGGGCTTGCCTACTACTACTTGCACACGTCGGTGGGAGTGGATCGTCTCCTGGCGGGAGTGATCACGGCCTCAGCGGGCATGGCCCTGTCCATGGGCTTCAAGATCGCCGCCGCCTACCTGAGAGATCGCGTCGCACTGCTGCTGGCGGCCATCAGCTTTGTGGCGATGACGGTCTTCCATGTGCGCCTGGTGCCGTTGGTGCTGGTGGCGGGCCCCTTGGCGATGGCCTGGTATTGGCCGAGAAAGCCATGACCAGCCTGCTGGCTGCGGTCTGTCAACCGGCCCATCTGGGGGATTGGCGCAATTTGATCGCCGTGATCTGGGACTTCCTCAGCCTGTCGCTGTTTTCCCTGGGCGGCGGGAACACGCTGCTGGCGGAGTACCACTACATGGCGGTCGACAAGTACTGCTGGCTTAGCTCCCAACAGTTCGCCGAGATCTACGCCATTGCCGAAGGGGCACCGGGCCCCAGCTCGATGATTGTCGGTTTGCTCGGCATGGGGGCGGCCTTTCAGGAGGGTCCCCTCTGGGGTCTGCTCAGTGGGGTGATGGCGGAGGTGGCGATCCTGTTGCCCTCCACCCTGCTGATGGTGATTGCGGCCTTGAGTTGGAATCGCTTCAAGACCTCCCCCTTTCGGCTGGCCTTCGAGCGCGCGATGGGACCGATCACCCTCGGGGTGCTGTTTGCCGTTGGCCTGAAGATCCTGCGGATCTCCGATCACGACACCCCCGCCTATGCGGTCTCGGCAGTTGTCTGTTTTTTGATGCTGCGCACCAAGATCTCCCCCTTGTGGTTCATGGCCGTGGCCGCTGGCCTGGGGGCGTTTGGTTTGGTGAACCGTTAAGCCTCCTGGGGCCAGAGCGGTTCAGCCGGTCGGATGGCAATGGCTCCATCCAGCAGGAGTGCCTCCTCGCTAAATCCCGGAGGGGGTAGGTCCTCAGGCCCCCGAGCCACGGCGTCGGCAATGCGCAACTGCAGCGGGCGCAGTTGCAGCGCCACGACCCGGGCCGCGGTGTTGCCCGCTTGGCCGGCATGGGCAATGCCGCGCAGCCGTCCCCAGACCCGAACGTCTCCGTTGGCACTGACCCGGGCCCCTGGATTGACGTCTCCGAGCACCAGCACGGAGCCATCGACCTGCAGGTGATCGCCCGAGCGCAGGGTGCCCCGGTGGATGGTGAGATCGCTGGCCTCCGCTGCAGGGCGGCTTGGCTCGGGAACTGCCTCTGTGATCAGGGCGGTTTCGAGCCCAAGCGCCGCTGCGGGAACCAGGCTCAGGGCCTCCCGGGCTTCGACGCGAACCAAGGGTTGTTGGGCTTGCTGGAGCAGCTCGGCGATGGCGCGCAGGTCCGGCAGGCTCAGCAGCCGGTCGTCGCAGACCAGCACGGCAGCTCCAGGGCCGTCTGTCGCCCCCAGTTGTGAGCGGACTTCATCGAGTGCCGAGGCCTCAGCCTTGCGAAGGGGCTTGAGCTGGAAGCGACGGGGAGCGGCCTGCATGGCGTGCAACTTAGGGATCTCCCGCTGCAACTTCCAGGGCCAGGGCTTCGCGGATCGCCGGGGTGATCTCCGGTGGATGAATCAGCCAGGCGGTTTGGGTTGGTTGGATCAGGCTGCGAATCAGCGGTGAGCGCTGCTCAATGGCCCCGAGCTGATGCCCATCCCAGAGACGAAGCCCACCTTTATAGGGGTGATAGCCGTGGTTGCTTTGCTGGTGCAGGCCGCAGCAGAGATCAGGGCGCAGTCCGGCCGCCTCACTCAGGGTCTGTGCCCGAGCCAGTAGCGCCAGACGCCTCTCCTGGGGGAGCTGGCTGAGATCGGAGGCCCGCAGCAGTTCTCGGTTGAGGACCCGTCCGCAGAGTTGCTGGAGCGGGGCCGGTCCCTCCTCCAGCCAGCGCTGCAGGTGATAGCCCGTTCTCACGTCGTCATTGCCCAGGAAGGCCTCCAGATCCAGGGTCTTCGGTTCCCAGAGCCAGCGCTGCATCACGGCATCGGCCCAGACCTGATCGGGTCCCAGTTCCCGGGCCAGCGCAATGGTCCGGTTCAGCAGCCAGTTGCAGACCACATTGAGGCGGTGGTTGTAGACGCTCCGATACATCAGATTGCGCACCACCAGGTAGTGCTCGACAGCCATCAGCCCCTTGGGCTGCAGGGCGAGTTGGCCATCGGGGGCCAGGGTCAGGCTGGCCAGGATGCGCTCGAGGTCGAGCACCCCGTAGCTGGCGCCTGTGTTGTAGCTGTCCCGCAGCAGGTAATCGAGGCGATCGCAATCGAGCTGGCTGCTGACCAGCGCCTTGATGGCTGGATTGCGAAAGCGGCCGTGCTCCAGCAGGTCGGCGACCTGATCGGCCGTGCCCTCAGCAAAGGCTTCAAGCGGCTCCCTGAGCGAGGGGTGCTCACGGATCAGTCGACTGGACCAGCTCTCATGGTGCAGTCCATACATCTCCTCGCCGGAGTGGCTGAGGGGGCCATGGCCGACGTCGTGCAGCAGGGCCGCGGCGTAGAGCACCCCCCGGTGCTCGCTCAGTTCGGGATGGCTGCGGCCCAGGTTTCCCAGGGCCTGGCGGGCGAGATGCAGGACCCCCAGGGAGTGGGTGAAGCGGCTGGACTCGGCCCCGTGGAAGGTCAGGTAGGCCGGCCCCAGTTGCCGGATCCGCCTGAGCCGCTGGAAGACCGGCGTGTCGATCAGATCGATCGCCAGGGCTTCGGCGGGTTCGCGCCGGGAGAGTCGGATCGCCCCGTGCAGCGGATCGTGATAGGTGCGGGCGCTCATCCGGCTTCGATCTGCTCAGCGAGTTGGTTCAGGGCGATCTCCAGCCAGGTGTCCCCGTCGCCGCCGGGATTGAGCGGTTCGGGATCCGCCAGGCGTTGGTCGGGTTCGATCCCCAGGTTTTGGATATCCCGTCCACTGGGGGTGAGGTAGCGGGCCACGGTGACGGCCAGACCACTGCCATCACCCCCCAGGCCGATCAGGGTCTGGATCAAGCCCTTGCCAAAGGTCCGGCTGCCAAGAAGCGGTGAGCGCTGGTCGTCCTGCAGGGCCCCAGCCAGGATTTCACTGGCGCTGGCGGTGCCTTCGTTCACCAGGGTGAGCATCGGGCCGTCATAGAGCTGGCCGCGGCTGGCCTGCTGGGCATCGCTAAAGCCATCACGGTTTTGGGTCTCGACGATTGGGCCCCCATCCAAAAAGACGTTGGCGACGGCCAGGCCGGCGCTGACGAGGCCACCGGAGTTGTTCCTGAGATCCAGGATCAGGCCGTCGATGTCCTGGGCTTGCAGCTTCTGCAGTGCCTTGGCCAGCTCCTGGGGGACGGGTTCGGCGAACTGGGTGATGCGGATGTAGCCCAGGCGATGCCCAGCGGTTTGGATCAGGCGGCTGCGGACGGGCTGCAGGTCCACCTGCCGGCGCCTGAGTTCCACCTCTTGGGATTTGCCGCTCGGGGTGATCAGCTCCAGCAGAACGGAGGTGCCTTCTTTGCCCCGCAGACGGGCCGCGGTGGCCTCCAGGCCCAAATCCGCTGTGCTCAAACCATCGACACTCTTGAGAACGCTGGCGCTGCTGATGCCGGCTTCGGCCGCCGGGGAGCCCTCGAGCGGGGCAATGACCACGATGGCGGTGTCGTCCTGGCGAATCCCGAGCTGCAGGCCGACCCCACTGACGCTTCCTTCTGTATTGGCCTTCAGCGTTCGGAAGTCAGCTGGCCTCAGCAGGCGGGTGTAGGGATCTCCAATCGGGGCCAGCATCGCCTCGATGGCGTCGTAGGCATCGGCACTGCTCTGGATGGAGCGCTCCAGTGCTTTCTGCCGCAGCCGTTTCCAATGAATGGTGTCGAAGCGATCGGGATCGACATAGCTCTGGTTCACCAGGCGCCAGCTCTCAACCACGAGCTGTTGGCCATCGTTGAGGGCCAGGGCAGGTGCGGCGGTCAGCCAGAGGCTTAATAACCAGGACAGCGCAAGCGCTGCAATGGATTTCAGCTCCCTCGAGCGCCGCGGAGTCGGGTTTTGTGGCGGTGATGTCACAAGCGGCGCCGCGCTCACGAGCGGCAGGAGGTGATCGGTAGACTCTGCCAACCAAACCCAATCGCTGCATGGCGAACTCCTCACCCGCCGCCGGCGGAAAGTCATCGCCCGTCTACGACTGGTTCAACGAGCGCCTGGATATCCAGGACATCGTTGACGATGTCGCGTCGAAGTACGTGCCGCCCCACGTCAACATCTTCTATTGCCTGGGCGGCATCACCCTGGTCTGCTTCCTGGTGCAGTTCGCGACCGGCTTCGCGATGACCTTCTATTACAAGCCGACCGTGGCTGAGGCCTACGCCTCGGTCCAGTACCTGATGACCGATGTCAGCTTCGGCTGGCTGATCCGCTCCGTGCACCGCTGGAGCGCCTCGATGATGGTGCTGATGCTGATCCTGCACGTCTTCCGCGTGTACCTGACCGGCGGCTTCAAGCGCCCCCGTGAGCTCACCTGGATCACCGGCGTGACCATGGCTGTGATCACCGTGTCCTTCGGTGTGACCGGTTACTCCCTGCCTTGGGATCAGGTCGGCTACTGGGCCGTGAAGATCGTCTCGGGTGTTCCCGCAGCCGTGCCCGTCGTCGGTGACTTCATGGTTGAGCTGCTGCGCGGCGGCGAGAGCGTTGGCCAGGCCACCCTCACGCGCTTCTACAGCCTGCACACCTTCGTGATGCCCTGGCTGCTGGCCGTGTTCATGCTCATGCACTTCCTGATGATCCGGAAGCAGGGCATCTCCGGTCCCTTGTGATTTCCGCCAGGGGATCGCTTTGTTGCGATCCCTGACGGCTTCTCTTTTGACGGCTCCGCCACACCCAGGGCGGTTTCTAGCCTTCCTTCACTGGGAAACAAACGACTCCAACGTCGGTCACCCTCATGCACATCCTTAAGAAGCCAGATCTCAGCGATCCCAAGCTGCGGGCCAAGCTCGCCAAGGGCATGGGCCACAACTATTACGGCGAGCCCGCCTGGCCGAACGACCTGCTCTACATCTTCCCGGTGGTGATCCTGGGAACCCTGGCCTGCCTGGTGGGCCTGGCTGTTCTCGACCCCGCGATGCTGGGCGACAAGGCTGATCCCTTCGCCACTCCTCTGGAGATCCTTCCTGAGTGGTACCTGTATCCGGTCTTCCAGATCCTGCGCGTGGTGCCCAACAAGCTGCTGGGTATCGCTCTGCAGACCATGATCCCCCTGGGTCTGATGTTGGTGCCCTTCATCGAGAGCTTCAACAAGTTCCAGAACCCCTTCCGCCGTCCCGTGGCCATGGGTGCCTTCCTGTTCGGCACCGTGTTCACCATCTATCTGGGCATCGGTGCGGCTCTGCCGATCGACAAGTCCCTGACCCTGGGTCTGTTCTGATCCAAAGCCCTGCGCTTGTGTTCTTCAGCCCTGGCCTCGTGCCGGGGCTTTTTTGTGCCCGTCCTTAGGGCGCGTTGATGTCGAGCATGTCCACGTCGTCGGTCTTGACCCGCAGGATGTGATGCAGCAGAAGGAAACCGACGATGGTCCAGGTCTGATAGGTCCGCGCCTGCTGTCCCACCCAGGTGCCGGTTGGTCCATCGAAGTACTCGGCCCACTGCTGCCTTGGCAGTTGGTTGAGCTGCATCCAGTAGCACTCTTCGAGCATGGCCTGCATCTGTCCCATCAGCAGGACATCGGCCGTGGGATAGAGCCGTTGATGCAGCAGAACGGCGCCGCCGAGGTACCAGAGCAGGCTCGGCCAGTGGCCTCCGTTGTGATAGCTCCAGGGCCAGTTCTTCGGGTCTGATCCGGTTTTCTCACTCCACTTGTCCCCTTCGAGCGGTGGATGGCAGATGCGCATGGGCATCTGGGCCATGAGCTCATCGCGGTTGTGCAGCACCAGGCGGAAGAGAGCCCGTTGCTGGGGTGCGGTGATCAGACCAAAGAGGCAGCCCAGACAATTGCCCAGGCTGTAGAAGCGGAAGTCCGGCCGGCCGGTCCGCATGTTGCCGATCAGATAGCCGCCGCGATCCTCGAGCCAGTCCTGCAGCCAGGGCGGAATGACCTGGGGCTGGACGTTGAATTCGTTGAGGGACTGCTGCTCGCCGTATTGCTCGGTGGGGCGGCGGCGCAGGACCTGCATGGTTTTGCTGGTCACCCAGTAGTGCTTGAGCAGGTAGCGGCGTAGGTCGTATTTCCACTGCTTGGTCAGGACCAGTCGCTGCTCCAGCAATCGACTGTTGTGGCTTTTCTGCGCCAGCTCCATCAGCTGGCAGCAGCAACCGAGGCAGCCAAAGAGCAGGGCCTCGACCTCCAGTGGAGCGCCCCAGACATCCATGGGGCGATCAATCATGAACGAGCAGTCCGGCACGAAGAGCACGGGCGTGCCCTCGAAGGTGGGGTGCAGGACCAGATCGAGCAGCAGTTGGATCCCCCGCTGGACCTTCTGGCTGGCGCCGAACTCGTAGTCCTTGCTGCGTTTGACGTAGAGCCAGGCGAGGACAGGCCACCAGAGGCTGGCATCGACACTGGTGATCCGGCCGATGGAGCGCTGTCCGTAGTCAGCGAGAAGCTCGTCGCCGTCCTCGACAAAGCTGGTGGGGAAGACACCGCGGGTTTGGTAGGTGCTGCTCTGCAGCTCCAGGGAGATATCGAGGAAGTTGCGGACGATTTGGTAGCGGCCCTTGAGCAGCAGGTAGAGCATCACCGGGACGTTGTCCCGCAGGAAGACCTCGCCGTAGTTCAGGGCTTCATCCCCACCGCCGGGATGGGAGAGGGCCGCTACGGATCCAACGAGTTCACCGCGGATGCGAACCAGGGTCTTCTCAAAGTGCTCCTCTGCGGCCGCAACGACCGCCTCTTCGCGCGAGCTGGGTCTGACGCGAAGGCGCTCTTGGCTGAATTGCTTGGCCAGGACTGGCCTCCCGCTCGTCGCCTGTCTTGCCAAACCCTAGAAATGGTCTGGGGTTTCGTCAGCCCCATGGATTGGGTTTGACGGGATGGGGGTGGATGGTGTTATGGTTATGTGCTGCGAGCAAACCGAGAGGTGAGCGAGCAGCGAACTGAAAGCTGGGGTGACCTGGTGATGTAGGTTCGATCAGCGGCTGAGACGCCGCTGTGAACCGAAAGCCGAGGGAACTCGGTGATGTAAGTTCAACAAGCGGTCGCGAGGCC
>NZ_JAFMNJ010000079.1:0-2897 GCF_017859255.1 Vulcanococcus sp. DEBay_Sum29NL08_54 | reverse complement strand
CGTGCCAAAAGGTGTGAACAGTTCCAGCTCTTGGAACTCCTGGGGCAGGACAAACCCTGTGCCTCAAGAAGGTCAAGCAGAAGACCGATGCTGTGGCTCCGGGGATAGTCCAGCTTGCGAGAAGCCAGCAGAGCCTTGAGGCATTTCTCTGCGGCTTGTTGAGCGTGATACCCCAGGGTCTCGTCGGAGATCTCAGGATCGTTGATCAACTTTTCCAATACAGCCAGGTCTTGGGCTGCCTTACGCAGAAGAAGAAGCCCCTGATCAGAGGGAGTCATGCAGCACCCTGCCCTGATGGTGTGCGGTGAATTCAACAGTTCCCGGGATTGCAGAGCGTTCACGGAAGTGCTCCGCCGTCGTCACCACAACATCGACGGACATCAGAATTCCTCTCAGGGCTCTCTGGAGGCGCACCGTTTCTGCGTAGCGACTCTGCACCGATGGTTCAACCACGAGCAGATCCAGGTCATTGGCAGAGCTCAGCTCTCCCTTGGATGCAGATCCAAAGGCAATCAGGCGTAAAGGCGCTGCTGCCTTCACAAGACGGTCGACGGCTTCGAGGACTTTCTCCTCCGTCACCGACCAGGCCTCTTTAGAAAAACCGGAAGCGGCCACCGCTGCGTTGCGCTGAGCTCTCGTCAGGCTAGTGCCGACCTCAAACCTCATCGTGGTTCTGCAAGAAGAGGCAGCCCCTCGCCCGAGGGCCCATGCCTCGGTCGCGACGGTTGTGGTCTAAGACCGTCCTTCCGTGAGTTCACGGATGCCGCCGACTAGCGATCGCGGAGAGCATCAAGCAACGGAGCCAGAGAGCCCCGTTAGCGTGATGAAACCACCCACTCTTCTAGATCAGAAAGCCATAGCCACCCTGTCTGCCGGTGGCCTGTTGATCGCCATCTCCTTCCTCACGAACTACGGCCATGGAGCCCTCTTCCACGTCTCAGCCCTTCCGCTGGATGAGCAGATCGGAGTATCTCTCCACACTGCCGCTCTGGCGGCGCTGTTTGGCGATGCTGAACTGGCGTCCCGTCTTCGAGATCGAGCAAGAGACCGCCTGGTTGAGACACGTCAACGCGAGATTCGACGCCTTATCGCAACCATCAGATTTGAGCTCGCAGACACCCCCTCAAGCCGACTCCAACTGAACGCTGCGCTGGCTTGATTCAGTTGGTCAATACGGGCTTAGTGACCTTTCAAAAGATCTGAGCATCAAACTGGAGCCTGATGCTTCACGAGCCATTGCGACAACGCTGAGCGATCCACAGCTCCCTCCGCAACAGACAAAACCAGCCTCTCCGCCTCGTCCACATCCACAACGAGTTGGAACCCATTGAGAACCATCACGACCTCCATCGCTGCATGGCCAATGCGTTTATTGCCATCAACGAAAGGATGGTTCTGAATCAAAGAGAAGCCCAGACAGGCAACCTTGTCCCAAAAACCTGGGTACAAATCCTCGCCGGCGAAGCTCTGCCACGGCTGAGCCAGAGCGGATTCGAGAAGGCCCAGATCCCGGAGACCCTCCGAACCACCACTCTGCTCAATCAATTGGCGGTGAAGAGCCAGGACCTCAGCCAAGGTCAACCAACGCATCAAGCCAAACGGCGATACAGCTCTTTGTTTTTGGCAAGCACAAGCTGAGAGGCAGCCGCAAAGTCAGAAGCTGGCTCAGAGACGAAATCGCGCACCACAGCAGCAGCCAGCTCTGCTTCGCTGACGTGCAACTGTTCAGCGGCAGCGGCCAGCGCCTTGGCCTGCTGATCAGACAGTTCAATAGCCAACGTCATCCCTTGGCTCTCGCTGTACTACTACGGTTGATCTTGGCACCACCTAGTCAGTTTTAGGTTGCGGCCATAGCTCTACCGCTCTTTGCCCGCCTTCAACCCCACCCCCTTGATGGTGCTGGGCACCAGCAGCGGTGCCGGCAAGTCCCTGATGACGGCCGCCCTCTGCCGGGTGCTGCGGCGCCGGGGGGAGACGCCCCTGCCCTTCAAGGGGCAGAACATGAGCAACAACGCCTGGGTGGATCAGGCCGGCGGCGAGATGGCCTACTCCCAGGCCCTGCAGTCCTGGGCGGCTGGACTGGAGCCCGCCTGTGCCATGAACCCCGTACTGCTCAAGCCCCAGGGGGACAGCACCAGTGAGGTCATCCACCTGGGGCAGTCGGTCGGCAGCTGCCGCGCCGAGCACTACTACCGCGATTGGTTTCGCCCCGGCTGGGCCGCCATTCGCCAGGGACTCAGCGACCTCAAGGCCAGCCACCCCGGCGGGCGCCTGGTGCTGGAGGGGGCCGGCAGTCCGGTCGAGGTCAACCTGCAACCGCGGGACCTGACCAACCTGCGCCTGGCCCAGTACCTGCGGGCCAACTGCCTGCTGGTGGCCGACATCGAGCGGGGCGGCGTCTTTGCCCAGTTGGTCGGCACCCTGGCGCTACTGCGGCCGGTCGAGCGTCCGCTGATTCGGGGTCTACTGATCAACCGCTTCCGCGGGCGCCGCGAACTCTTTGATGAGGGCCGCCGCTGGCTCGAGGCCAACACCGGCATCCCCGTGCTCGGAGTCATGCCCTGGCTGGATGAACTCTTCCCGCCGGAGGACTCCCTCGATCTGCTGGAGCGCCGCGGGCGCAAACGGGGTGCCGAGCTGGAGATCGCTGTGCTCAAGCTGCCCTCCCTGAGCAACTTCTCCGATCTCGATCCCCTCGAGGCCGAGCCCACCGTGCAGCTCAACTGGATCGCTCCGGGCCAGGAGCTGGGGCGCCCTGATGCCGTGGTGGTGCCCGGCAGCAAACAAACCCTGCGGGACCTGGCGGCCCTGCGGGCCAGTGGCCTGGGGGAGCAACTCTCGACCTATGCCTCCCAGGGGGGAGCCGTGCTGGGCATCTGCGGCGGCATGCAACTGCT
>NZ_JAFMNJ010000078.1:0-2950 GCF_017859255.1 Vulcanococcus sp. DEBay_Sum29NL08_54 | reverse complement strand
CGGCCTCGGGTCGCTGCACCAGCTCAAGCAAAGGGTCGGGGGCATAGGGCCCCTCTAGAGCCTCAGGTTCCAACGCCGAGGTCTCCGGCTCGCTCGGCTCCAGTGATTGGGTCGGCTCAACCGGCGGCTCCTCAACGAGGGAAGGGGCCTCGATCGACGCCGGTTCGTTCGTCAGCTCGGAGGACTGCTGCGGCTCAGGAGCGCTCTCCACCAGAGCGGCTGGTGCTGCCGGATCGGGGGCGGAGGGCCAGACCCGCATGAAGAAGACCAGGGCCGACCCCAGCAGTGCCGCCAAGACCAGCGCAAGGGCCGGCCAGAACAGGGGAGCGAGATCCGACGGCCACCAGGGCGGCGTCCAAAGGGATCCCTGGCGATTGCGACGCCAAAGCTCCTGCGAGCGGAGCACCAGGTCGCCGCGGACGGCGCCGAGGTCCTCGGCCAGGGAACGCCAAGGGTTCTTGTAGGGCGCTGGCAGATTGCTGCGCCGTTCGGTGGGCGGAGGAGAACTCAGCGGCTGCTCCGGCGGCGCAGAAGCGAGAGGGGATTGCGCAGACCAGAACCCGCCTCAGCCTCAGGCGCTTGGTCAAGGCCCTGGCGGCTCGGATCGGCCTGCTGACCCTGGGAGAACTGCTCCACCGCTTGGGCGTCGGGGGTCGGTTCTTTGACCCCTTTGACCTCCTTGTACATCCGGTCGTACTCCAGGGCGGAGCGATCCCAGCTGAAATTGGCCTGCATGGCACGGCGCTGCAGCTCCGTCCAACTCTGGCGATGGCGATAGGCCTCCCAGGAGCGCACGATCGAGGTGTAGAAGTCGAGGGGCTCGTAGCGATCAAAGCCAAAGCCCGTGCCGCTATGGCCATTGGGGTCATGGGGCGGGACGGTGTCGACCAGGCCGCCCACGCGCCGCACCACGGGGATGGAGCCATAGCGCATCGCCAGGAGCTGACTGATGCCACACGGCTCAAACCGACTCGGCATCAAGAACGAATCACTACCGGCGTAGATCAAGCGCGAGAGGGCGTCGTCATAGGTCAGGAAGACCGCAAAACGCCCCGGATAGCGGGAAGCCATCTGCCAAAGCCCCGCCTCGAGGTGCCGGTCCCCGGTCCCCAAGACCACGATCTGGCTGTCGGAATAGGCCAGGACCCGGTCCGCCACCTGCAGCAGAAGATCAATGCCTTTTTGGTCCACCAGACGGCTCACCACACCCATCAGATAGGTGTCGGGATTGACCGCCAAGCCCATGCGCTCCTGCAGGGCCCGTTTGCACACGGCGCGGCCCGAGAGGTCATCGGGGGTGAAGGTCGCGGGCAGGGTGGAATCGGTGGCCGGGTTCCAGGCGTCTTGGTCAATGCCGTTGAGGATGCCGCGCAACTTGCCGCTGACGAAATTCAACAGGCCGTCGAGCTTCTCGCCGTACTCAGGCGTGCGGATCTCCTGGGCGTAGGTCGGTGAGACCGCATTGACCCGGTCGGCGTAAAGCAATGCCGCCGCCATCGTGTGGTCACCCTGCATGTACCAGGGGCACCAGGTCATCCGATCGAGCTTCCAGCGCCAGGGGCCCTGGTACTTGAGGTTGTGGATGGTGAAGACGGTGCTGATCTCCGCGTCCTGGTGCATCCAGACCGGAATCATCCCGGTATGCCAGTCATGGCAATGCAGGATGTCGGGCTTCCAGTGGTGCCAGGCAAATTCCGAGACGGCACTGGCAAAGAAGGTGAAACGCCAGTCCTCGTCCTCGCCGCCGTAGATCCGCTCGGGATCGAAGACAGGGTGGCCGACCAGGTACAGGGGCAAGCCATTCGTCGGATGACGGGTTTCGAACACCGCAAAATCGGTGCCCATCGTGTGGCCACGCCAGATGGGATCAGCCGGGATCTGCAGAAGGCTCCAGAGGCGGCCATAGCCCGGCATGATCAGCCGTACGTCGTGGCCCAGGGGTGCCAGGGCCGGGGGGAGGGAGCCGACCACGTCGCCCATCCCGCCGACCTTCACCATCGGTGCACATTCAGCCGCAGCAAAGAGCACCCGCATGGCGATGGGATCGCAAGTGGGCGCAACTTTACGGGCAGTCTCTAGGGAAGGACCGTCACCAAGGTGCCGACCTCGACCAGCTCAAACACTTCCTGGACGTTTTCTTCGTAGAGACGTACGCAGCCATGGGAGACCGCACGTCCAACGGTCCAGCGGTGGGGCGTGCCATGGAAGCCCGCCACCGTGCAGCCGTTGACGCTGAGATAGCGCTCACCGTCCCAGGCATTCTCTTTGGGGGTGCAGTTGCGATGGAAGCCAATCCAGCGTGAACCCAGGGGATTCTTCGGGCCCTGAGGGACCTGGGAGCCATTGCCTGGATGCTGCCAAACGGGCTTGGCCACCTTCTCGAGAACCCGATGGCTGCCGGCAGGCGTTTCCCAACCGTCCGTACCAACGGCGGCGGGGTAGCGATGCAGCATCCGGCCGTCCTTGATCACCATCAACTGCCGCGTCTGGCGATCGAGCACCAGGTGCAGTCCCTCCTGATTCATCAGCGAGGTCGGGATGCGGGAGAGGGCCACCGCATCGCTAATGACCGGTGCCGGAGGTGGGATGGGGTCGGGTTGGCGTGCCTCAGCGATCTGCGGAAGCAGGGCCAAGGCCAAAGGCGCCAGGAGGGCGAGGCCAGTCGAGCGGGAGAAGGTCACAAGCCAAGCAGCAGTCTCACCTAGGACTAGCTACGAGACTTCAGTTGTGCTACGGCAGCCAGTCGGAGCCAGAAAAATCGGGAGACCGCTTCTCCAGGAATGCATTTCTGCCCTCCTGCCCCTCTTCCGTTCGATAAAAGAGATGGGTGGCTTGCCCGGCCAGTTCTTGGATGCCCGCAAGACCATCGGTCTCCGCATTAAACGCCGCCTTCAGGCAACGGATCGCCGTCGGGCTGTGCTGCATCACCTCCCGCGCCCAACGCACCCCC